>JAFEBR010001105.1 GCA_018242565.1 Planctomycetota bacterium
CGTACTCCTCTGCACGACTGGCATGAACGCCAGGGCGCAAAAATGATGGATGCCGGGAATTGGAAGAGACCACAGGTCTACACGACCGTCGAACAGGAATACGCAGCCGTTCGTGAGCGTGCCGGACTGATTGACGTATCGACTTTGGGCAAGTTGGAACTGCGCGGGCGGGATGTCGTCCGATTTCTGGAATTCATCTACCCGAACCGTTTTGAAAACCTGGCGACGGGACGGGCGCGCTACGGAGTCATTTGTGATGACGCGGGGATTCTGCTCGATGATGGAACCATCGCGCGGCTTGAAGACCAGCGATTCTTTCTGACGACGACCACGGGTAATGCGGATGCCATCGACAGTTGGTTCCGATCCTGGCTGACAGGAAAGCCCCAATTGGATGTGCGACTGACGAACGTCTCGACCAGTTATGCGGCTATGAATCTGGCCGGTCCGCGCAGTCGCGCCATCCTGAAAAAACTGACAGAGACCGACTTATCGCCCACTGCAGCGCCTTACCTGGCCGCCGTGTCCTGTTCGATTGCCGGGGTCCCGGCGATCGTCCTGCGTCTGGGCTTCGTGGGCGAATTGGGATACGAGATTCACGTTCCCAGCCAATACGGACTGCACGTGTGGGAAGCCATTCTGCAAGCGGGAGCCGAATACTCGATATTGCCCTTTGGTGTCGAGACTCAACGATTGTTGCGGCTGGAGAAAAAGCACCTCTTGCCTGGCGTGGATACCGATTCACTTTCCAATCCGATCGAAGCCGATCTGCCCTGGATTGTAAAACTCGACAAGCCCGATTTCATTGGCCAGCGCTCATTGGCGCGAGTGGCCGCGCGTGGTGCACAAAATCGACTGGTCGGGTTCCGGATCGAGGGGGGGCGGATTCCAGAGCCACCGGCATTGGTTATGTACCAGGGGCGCCTGGGGGGCAGAGTGACCTCGTGCGCCTACTCGCCGGCAGCGGGGTGCACCGTCGGATTGGCGTGGGTTCCGTCCGAAGTTTCGCACAACGGCGATCGGATCGAAATCCAGGTGGACGGTCAGATTGTCTCCGCCATTGTACAGGACGAACCGTTCTACGATCCTGCTGGCAGGAAGCTCAAGAGCTGACCAAAACGACGGGTAGTCGGTCACTCGTGGTCCACCAGTCGGCTCAGAACATTTCTACTTCGACGTCACTTACCAAATCGAATCTTCATGACAACCCAATTCAAACCCATCGCTCGCGGCCCGCTGACAGAAATGCATCGGCGCGGTGGGGCGACACTGGAACAGCGCGAAGGTTGGTGGCTGGCCGTCAGATATCCTCGCGAACCGGGAAATCTCGGCAATGCACTGATTGATTTCGCCCATCGGTCGACCTGGGAACTCAATGGGCCCGACGTCGGCTCAAAACTGGTCGAATTCTGTGGCGTGGATGTGCCGGTCCGGCAGATTCATTCAGAACAGGATTGGCATGTGTACCGGTTGACACCGCGACGTGCCCTGATATTCGGCAAGATGCCGCGCCCCATTGCCGACGCCAGCGATGTGTCGGGGGGCTGGGCGACGCTCGCAGTGCTCGGACCCGATAGTGAACGACTCTTGAGCAAGGTGACGGCGGTAGATCTGCGCCCACGGACATTACCACCGGGAGGCTGCTGTCAGGGGCCGATTTTCGGTGTCAACACCCTGTTCGGCCGATTTGCGCGGCGCTTCGAATTACACGTGGCTGGTGACTCGGCCGAATTTCTGTGGAGTGTCTTGCTCGACGCTGGTGCGGAATTCCAGTTGCAACCCGCCGGAGTGGATTACGCGGCACGACATTTTGTTTAAGTATCGATTTACAGGACGCTGGCGGATCGGATGATTATGTCTGAGAGAATGTGGCGGCAACATGAACTGCAGGACAGTTATGATGTCGTGATCATCGGAGGCGGTGTGCATGGTCTGGCGACCGCGTATTATTTGACGCAACTGGGCGTGCGTCGCATTGCCGTTCTGGAAGCGAAGTACGTCGGTTTTGGCGGATCGGGGCGAAACACCGCGATTGTCCGCTCGAATTACCGTACTCCCGAGGGGATCGCGTTCTACAATCATTCGGTGGGGTTGTACGAACAATTGGCCGAGACGCTCGACTTCAACGTCATGTTCTCGCAGCATGGTCACCTGACTTTGGCTCACAATGAACGCGGGGTCGCCGGGCTCACCGAACGCGCGTTGACCAATCGCCTGCAGGGGGTGAATTCCCGCGTGATTTTCCCGAATGAGATTCAGGAAATCGTGCCGGATCTGAATGTGTTCGGGCATTGTCGATTTCCGATCATGGCCGCTTTATACCACCCACCGGGGGGAATCATCCGCCACGATGCGGTGGTCTGGGCCTACGCGCGTGGTGCTGACCGCGGTGGTGCCCACATTCATCAGCAGACGGAAGTGCAGGCGATCGAAGTGCATGAGGGCCAGGTCCAGGCCGTCGTGACCAATCGTGGTCGGATCAAAACCGGGACGGTCGTAAACGCCACGGCCGGCTACGCGAGCCTCGTCAGTCAGATGGCGGGGGTTGGATTGCCGATTGAGACCCACCCACTGCAGGCCTGTGTCACCGAATCCCTCAAGCCCTTCCTGAATTCGGTGATCGTGTCGTCCACGCTGCATGTGTATGTCTCGCAGACCGATCGCGGTGAATTGGTCTTGGGGGCCGAGGTCGACGATTATGCCAGTTACTCGCTGAAGGGTACGCTGCATTTTCTGGAGGGGGCCGCACTCCACCTGCTGGAATTGTTTCCGTTCCTCGCCAGCGTCAAAGTGTTGCGACAATGGGCCGGCTTGTGCGACATGACACCCGATTATTCCCCGATCATTGGTGACACGCCCGATGTGAAGGGCTTTTTTATGACGGTGGGGTGGGGGACGTATGGCTTTAAGGCCGGTCCCGCGTCGGGGCATTTGCTCGCCGAACACATCGCGACCGGCAAAACCCCAGACAAGCTACGGCCGTTTTCCATCACGCGATTCTACGAAGACTGTCTGGTTGGTGAAAAAGCGGCTGCCTCGGTATCGCATTGAGTCAGTATTGTCGCACCCCACTTTGGTCTCAGGATGCAGGGTTGTCGCGAGCCGGTGGGCGGCGCTGAACGCGCGGCGCACGATCGTCTGTTGGTGTCGACGCAACGACCTTTGGTGCCGCGAGGTCTGTTCCGATTATCCGTGGCGGGCAGAGCACCGCGATTACCAATCGTTGGAAGTCGATTTGTGGTCAACAACTCGTTGCCTGCGAGTATTCGATTCCAATTCCGATACGCTCCCGGTACGATTCCGGCCACGAAATGGATTTCCGATCACTTCCCGAATTTCTTGAGATTGTGAGCGAAACAATGCTGAAATGTGCCTGGACCATGGGGCGGACTTTGCGCGTGGTGTTTCCTGTGAGCGTTGTCCTGGCCGGGCTCTGCCTGGCGGGCATCGTCCATGCGGCCGAGCCACCCGCTCCGAAACTGATTCGGACCGTCGAGGGAATTACCGAGTATGAGTTGGCCAACGGCCTAAAGGTATTGCTCTTTCCGGATCCTTCCAAACCGACCGTGACGGTGAACCTGACCGTATTCGTTGGTTCACGCCATGAAGGTTATGGCGAAGCCGGCATGGCCCACTTATTGGAGCACATGGTCTTCAAGGGGACGCCGACGCACGGCAACATCCCCAAGTTGTTGACGGGACGCGGGGCGAATTTCAATGGCACCACTTCGTTCGACCGCACGAATTATTTTGAAACGATGCCCGCCAGTGATGACAACCTGGAATTCGGAATTCATCTCGAAGCCGATCGACTCGTTAACAGTTTTGTCAAGGGCGAAGATCTGAAATCAGAGATGACGGTCGTACGCAATGAATTCGAACGGGGTGAGAATTCTCCGCCACGAATTCTGCTGCAGCGGATGCTGTCGCTGGCGTTTGATTGGCATAACTACGGCAAAATGACCATTGGAAACCGGGCCGACATTGAACGAGTGCCGATCGACCGCCTGCAGAAGTTCTACAAATGGCATTATCAACCCGACAACGCGATGCTGGTCATCGCCGGACAATTCGATCCCAAGAAGGCCCTCGATTCAATTCGTAAGCATTTCGGTGCGATACCACGTCCCGAACGGCAACTGGATCAAACCTACACCGAAGAGCCGGCGCAAGATGGCGAGCGTGTTGTCACTCTACGGCGGACCGGAGATGTCGCCATTGTCGGAACGTTGTATCACATTCCGTCCGGTGCCCATCCCGATTTTGCCCCGGTCGATGTGCTGGAAGGTGTACTGACGGCGGCCCCGACCGGTCGACTCTACAAAGCGCTCGTCGAAACCCGGAAAGCATCATCGGGTTCGGGGGGGGCTTTTAACCTGCATGATCCGGGCGTCCTGTTTCTGACCGCGGATGTGCTCAACGGAATTGAGTCACAACAGGTCCTGGAAGTGATTCACGATGAAATTGAAAAAGTCCGAAATCAGGGAGTGACCCAGGAAGAGACCGATCGGTCGAAACAAGCCTTGTTGAAACAAATCGAAATCAATGCGGCGGACAGCACCAAGATTGCGATTGATCTCAGCAACTGGGCTGGCCAGGGAGACTGGCGCTTGTACTTCCTGTATCGCGACCAGGTGGAAAAGGTGACACCCGACGATGTGAAACGAGTTGCCGACTCGTACCTGCGTCGAGACAACGGCACTGTCGGCATCTTCCAGCCGGTCAAACAGTCGGACCGCATTTCCATCCCGGAAACACCCAACCTGACCGAACTCATCGGCGAGTACAAAGGTCGTCAGGTGGTGGCCCAGGGAGAGTCGTTTGATGTGGCCCCCGACAAGATCGAGGCGCGAATTGTCCGTCCGAAATTGCCCGGAAACATTCAGGCGGCGTTGTTGCCGAAAGCCACTCGCGGCAATGCGGTTGTAATTCGGCTCACGTTGCGTTACGGAAATGAATCCAACCTCAAAGGCCTGGCGGCCGTCTGTGATTTTCTGCCAGACATGATGGCACGGGGCACAAAATCGCTGAGCCGGGTTGAACTCCAGGACCGCTTGGATAAGGCTCGCGGGGAATTCAACGCCGATGGCAACCCCGGCGAGGCTACCTTCACGATAAAAGCCAAACGCGAATCGTTGCCCGAAATTCTCGATCTGTTGCGACAAGTTCTGCGCGAGCCGGTCTTCCCACAGGAAGAACTGGAAACCTTGCGCCAGGAAGCCACGGCAGTGGTTGAAAAGCAATTGAATGATCCACAGGCCCTGGCATTCCGGACCATTCGCCGGACGCTCGGTCCGTATCCCGCCGAGGACCCGCGCTACACCGCCACGCTCGCCGAAGAGGTTCAGCGTTACAAATCGGTGACGCGAGCCGACCTGGTCAAACTCTACGAAGAGTTTGTGGGGGCGCAAGGCGAATTGGCGATCACTGGTGATTTCGACGTGGAACAAACCGTGGCGGCGTTGAACAAGACCTTCGCGGATTGGAAACCGGCACAACCTTTCGGTGAATTGCACCGCACGGCAGATGTCAAATTGAGTCGCCGCGTGGAGACGATTCCGACACCGGAAAAGGCGAATGCCGTGTATGCAGCCGGGACAGTATTCCCCATGCGAGATAACGACCCGGACTACGCACCGCTGGTGATTTCGGACTTTATCCTCGGCGGAGGCACACTGTCGTCCCGATTGGGGGATCGCGTCCGGCAAAAAGAAGGGTTGTCGTATGGGATCCGGTCCAACGTGAATGCCTCACCGATCGATCCGCGCGCCGCCTTCAGCATCATGGCGATCAGTAATCCGCTGAACATGGAGAAGGTGAAGACGGCGATTGATGAAGAACTGACTCGCTTTCTGAAGGACGGAGTGACGGCGGACGAGCTTGATCTGGCCAAACGGGGTTATCTGCAGATGCAGGAAGTCATGCGGACAGACGACTCGGGACTCGCACAGATTCTGACCACGAATCTTCGTGCCGGTCGGACCATGCAATACTACGTCGACCTGGAAAAGCGAATTAAAGCCGTGACTCCAGCAGACGCTGCACGTGCCTTCCGTAAATACGTCGACCCCGAGCGCCTGGTCATCATTCAGGCTGGTGATTTCACGAAGAAGCCGGCAGCAAAGCCCGCTGAGAAGAAACCCGGTGGAGATAAGTAAGCGGGGGCACGATTCGCTCGTCTGAATTCGGCGGAATCGATGGGTGCGTGCGAATCTGACAAGTCTGGCAGAGTTTCGGTCGCAGTTCCCCTCGCAAGGGGGGACTGCGACTCGCTGTTGGGGGCAGTCTGCAATCGTGTTCCGAACGTCACTTGGGGGATTTCATGAATCTGCCCGATTGCATGGTGCCGAGGGTAGGTGCGACAGCGAAGTCTGCGATGAACCTCGCGCTCTCGGTGACGCCAGCCGATGTGGCTGTCCCGTAACGCCCAATCCGTTTTGAAGTTGAATTTGCTGTCAGCTCGTCCCGCACAATTGCGAAATAGGGATGCACTCGACGCCTGGCATTGTCGTGTTGCGGCCTTCAGGGAGTGCATTGATGTCGGATCCTCCCGAAACCGTTTTGATAACGGGAGCCTCTTCGGGTATCGGCAAGGCGTTCGCCGACGTATTTGCTGCGGATCGAGCACGCCTTATTCTAGTGGCCCGCAATGCCGCTGCACTGCAAAACGTTGGCCTCGAATTACAGCAGAAATACCAATGCGATTTTCGGGTGATTGTCGGCGACCTGGCTGACCCTGAAACGTGTGACTCGGTGTTTCAGCAGGTCACCGAAATTGGTTGGCAGGTTGATGTTCTGGTCAATAATGCGGGATTTGGCGCTCACGGCGAGTTTTCCGAAATCGCCCTGGAACGTCAGTTATCAATGATCCAGGTGAATGTCTCGGCTCTCGTGGCGCTGACGCACCAATTTCTGCCGGGCATGATTTCTCGCGGACGGGGCGAGATTCTTAATGTCGGATCGACTGCGGCATTTCAGCCTGGGCCCCATGCGGCGGTCTATTTTGCCACAAAGGCGTTTGTGTTGTCGTTTTCAGAAGCCCTGTGGGCGGAAGTGCGGCACCGTGGTGTGCAGGTCACATGCGTGTGTCCCGGTCCGACTCGGACGAATTTCGGCAAAGACTATCGGATGACGGAATCCGCCGGCTTTCGCTGGGCCGGACTTGAACCGACTGAGGTGGCGCGGCTCGCTGTGAGGGCCCTGCGCCGCCAGCGCCGGATCGTCATCACGGGGGGCTGGAATCGGTGCGTCGTCCTGCTGTCGCGAATTCTACCGCGACGCGTGCTGTTGTGGGCGGCCGACCGATTCATCCGGGGACCGCATTGACCTGTTCTGTTGTGCCTGAATCACTCATCGGTGACAACTGCTGACATTCCGCTGTTGATGCTTGGTAACGTGATCCTGCGTCGGCCGTCGCAGGATGACTCCGAGACATCTCGCTCCGTCAGATCCCTCGTTGCTTGTCTCGTGTGGCGATGCGTCTTGTTCGCTGGCACCACAGACTGGCGTTTTATATTCCCGACTCTTTAGTGGATCGTTGGTTCTGGGAGTGCGGCATAGTGGGGGGCAGGAGTGTCACCAGGTTGCCTTGATCCACGCTGGCTGTTTGCAATGGCCCGACGAGTGACCAGATAAAAACGTAGATTCAGAAACAGAGCCGCCGCCGCCAGTCCGGCGGTCAGGCCGATCCACATGGCTCGCGGCCCCCCTTGCCAGGTGATCCCGAGGACATAGGCCAGTGGCAAGCCGAGGCCCCAATAAGCCAGAATCGTGATGACCATGGGGATGCGGGTGTCTTTCATGCCCCGCAGGGCGCAAGAACCCGCCACCTGAAGGCCGTCAAATATCTGGAACACGGCGGCCATCAACAGCAGTATACTGGCGACCCGTTGCACCTCGTCGTCGTTGGTGTAAATCGATGCGATCAGTCCGGGAAACATGGCGATGAGGATGGCGGCCAGCGTCATGAAACCAGCGCACAGACTGGCGCCCACGAATCCACAGCGTTGCGCATCGTCGGGACGACCTCGTCCCATCGCATGACCGACTCGGACGGTCAGGGCCAGTGACAGCCCTAACGGGACCATAAATGTGATGGACGCGACGTTGACGGCGATTTGATGGCCGGCGATCGTATTGCGGCCTAAGCGTCCCATCAGCAGCGATACGATGCTGAACATGCTGCCTTCCATCAGCAGGCAGATCCCAATCGGACAGCCCAGCTTCAGCAAATGCAGAATTCGCCCCGCGTGCGGCCATTCCCAACGAACAAAAGGGCCATAAGGGCGATAAAACTCGTCATAAGCGATCCACAGCGCCAGCGAGGCGGCCATCACCCACATCGTGATGGCCGATGCCACGCCGCACCCGACAGCGCCCAGACGCGCAAAACCGAATTTTCCGTACATGAAAACCCAGTTGCCAAACGCATTTGTCACGAGGCCGATGAGGCTCATGACCATCATGGGGCGTGTCTTGCCGACACCTTCACTGAAGCCGCGCAGTGACATGTAAGCGCAACTGGCCGGTAATCCCCAGGAGATCGCCCGCAGAAAACCATTCGAGGTTTCGATGATCGAGGGATCGATCTGCAACCAGGTGAATATCGGTAGGGCATGTTGGGCGGCAGAGATGCCGCAGATTCCGACTCCCAGACTCAGCCAGAGGCCCTGCCGGAGATGCCGGCCGATGGTGCTGGTTTCTCCGGCGCCATATTCATGGGCTACGGTCGGGGAGACCGACATCAGCAGTCCCCAGCCGAAGATCATGATGGTCATCCAGGCATTGTTTCCCACCGCCACTGCGGCGAGATCGCCGGCGCTGAGCCATCCCGCCATCAGGGTGTCGACGAAGCCCATCATCATCTGGCCCAACTGTGATGCGATGATCGGCAATCCGAGCGCCAACAAGGCGCGGACTTCCGCCAGATTGGCGCGAACTCGAGGATTTCGGGGCTCGGGGGAAGGCATGGGGTGTCCTGGCGAAAAACTGCATCGCCCAGGCGGCGCAGATATCAATAGGGCGGTGATCGTAAGCAGTCTTCCGAGTCAACGAAAGCGGCTGCCCGAGAAATGTCGGAAAGCCGTGTTGACAGGGAGTTTCCGTGGTCAGTTTGTGGGTCCGGCTGTGGCGTTGTCGAGATTTGGACCGTAGGTGTCGGTCACCGGACACGGGGGATTTCAATCAGGTTCGCGCCCGGTGCCTGGCGAATGCCTTCCGATAGGGGGGGCGTCAGGGATTCCATGTGGAGACGATCCCCGGTCGAAATGGATCCATTGGTCCACTGGCGGCCCGGTTTTTCGTGGCGGATTCGAACAGCCGCTCGCGATCAGGCAATCCGTTTCGATTGAATTTTCTGTTGGCCGCCCCCATAGTAAGGTCTGGCGCTCGGCTGCGGTTGGATTTCCTGCTGCAATGAGATCGAGAGGCTGTTCGACAAGGTCGCAAGGAAGAACAGACGTCGACTCCCGCCGAACCGCGCTCATTTCCAACACATCTTTCAGAGTTCGGCAACTCACGGAGAATTCCCACATGGGTAAGAGTCAGGTCAATGTCGCGATCATCGGTCTGGGGTTCGGGGCGGAGTTCATTCCCATTTATCAACGCCACCCGAACGCCAACATGTACGCCATTTGCCAGCGAAATCCTGAAAAGCTGAAGCAGATTGGTGACGCCTTCAAGATCGAAAAGCAGTATTCGAAGTACGCTGACGTTTTAGCTGATCCGAATGTGGATTTCGTCCACATCAACTCTCCCATTCCCGACCATGCTCCCATGACGATCGCCGCGCTCAAGGCCGGCAAGCATGTCATGTGCACGGTCCCCATGGCGACGACCATCGAGGATTGTCGGAAGATTGTCGAGCTCACGAAAAAGACCGGGCTGAAGTACATGATGGCGGAGACCGTCGTCTATGCCCGTGAATACTTGTTTGTGAAAGAGATGTACGACAAAGGCGAACTGGGCAAAGTCCAGCACCTGCAGGCGAGTCATCAACAGGATATGGATGGCTGGCCCAATTACTGGCCCGGCCTGCCGCCGATGCACTACGCCACGCACTGTGTCGGCCCCTGCCTGGCCTTGACCAACGCGGAAGCCGAATACGTCTCCTGTTTCGGATCGGGAACGATTCGTAAAGACTTGATTTCCAAGTACAACTCACCGTTTGCTGTGGAAACGTGTCATATCAAGTTCCGCGATTCGGATCTCACGGCCCGAATCTATCGCTCGTTGTTCGATACGGCCCGGCAGTATCGCGAAAGTTTTGACGTTTACGGGACCAAGAAGTCGTTCGAATGGCAGTTGATTGAAGGCGAAGAGCCCGTGATTCATACGGCGAAAAAGCCCGAACACGAAATTCCCGCGCGCGTCAGCGTGCCCGATTACGCCCATCGGTTGCCCGAACCGATTCGCATGTTTACGACCAAGGGGGTCTACGATTTGGGCGAAAATACCCACCTGTCATTCACCCAGGGGGGCGGTCACGGTGGGTCGCATCCGCACTTGGCGCACGAATTCGTTTCGGCTCTGGTGCAGGGACGCGATCCGTACCCCAATGCGGTGCAGTCTGCCAATTGGACCTGCGTAGGGATTTGTGCCCATCAGTCGGCGCTGAAAGGCGGAGCGATTGTGAAGCTTCCCGAGTTCACGCTGGCTGCCAAAAAGGGAGCGAAGTCGGCCGCTCGCAAGCCGGTGGCCTCGGCCAAGCAAGTGAAGGGTAAGGCTCCGGCGAAAAAGGGAGCCGCACCCAAGAAAAAGTCGAAAAAGTAAAGTCTCGAAACAGCTTCCCTTGGCCGGCGCGACTCCGTTTCTGCCGGTCAGGGGGGGCATCTGCTTTCGCTCCCAAGGTGGGGGCGAAAGCAGGTTCCGTGATGCCTGGTGGCTCCCAGATCGAATCGCACGTCAATTCCGGCTTCTCGATTTGGCTTTTTGGACTAGTCAGACAGAAAATCGTGCGTTAACGTACGATTTATTGTGGCGTTCGATTTCCTAGGATTCGGTCCGTGCTTTATTGAAATTGCGGGCTCTTCGAGGGAGTGGACGATCATGAACGGCGCTCCCTGTCGTGCAAATCCCAGAGTGCTGTTCCTGGCCGGCATATAATTCCGTCAACAAACCAATTTCTCTTTTCGGTGAATTCGCATGGTTCGACTGGCACGTGTGGCAGCAGCAATTGGTCTTGTGATCCTGGGGTGCGTGGCTGTTGACTCGACTGTCTTCGCAGCAGATCCGGCCCCGCTGAAAGTGCTGTTTCTCGGGGACAATGGCCACCATCGGCCCCGTGAACGGTTTGAGCAACTGCAACCGGTCATGGCGCGTCGGGGCATTGAGCTCGTCTACACTGAAAAAGTCGAAGACCTGAATGCCAAAACGCTGGCTGCCTACGACGCCTTGGCGATTTACGCCAACACCGAACGAATTTCACCTGAACAAGAGCAGGCGCTGTTGGATTACGTGGCTGCCGGTAAGGGGTTTGTCCCCCTGCATTGTGCGTCGTACTGCTTCCTGAATTCGCCGAAGTACATTGCCTTGGTCGGGGCGCAATTTCAGCGGCACGGTACGGGAGTGTTTCGCACGAATATCCAGAAGCCTGATGACCCGCTCATGAAAGGCTTCCGCGGGTTTGAAAGCTGGGACGAGACCTACGTGCATACGAAGCACAACGATGCCGACCGAACGATTCTTGAAACACGTACGGAAGGTGATCGGGAAGAACCTTGGACTTGGACTCGGACTCACGGCAAGGGCCGGGTGTTCTACACGGCCTGGGGACACGACGCACGAACCTGGAGCAATCCGGGATTCCACAACCTCGTCGAACGAGGCATTCGTTGGGCTGCGGGCCAGGATCCCGGGGCAGTTCCCGCGTTTGTTGATCGTCCGGAAATGACTCCCAAACGCAAGGATGTCAAACCGTTCGAATACGTGGAAGCGAATATTCCGTTTTATCCTCCGAGTCGGCAGTGGGGGACGATTGGTGAGCCGATCCGGAAAATGCAGAAACCGATTGATCCGGATGAATCCGTCAAGCACATGGTGAATCCGGTAGGACTTGAGCCCATGTTGTTCGCCGCGGATCCGAAAATTGGCAAGCCCTTGTGCATGGCCTGGGACGAACGGGGCCGGTTGTGGATTGCCGAGACGGTTGATTACCCCAATGAGCTGCAGAAACCAGGCGAAGGTCGTGATCGCATCCGCATATGCGAGGACACCAACGGCGACGGCGTCGCCGACACGTTTAAAGTTTTTGCCGACAAACTGAGCATTCCGACAAGTCTGACCTTTGCACGCGGGGGGCTCATCGTTCATCAGGCCCCGGTCACCCTGTTTCTCAAAGATACCGATGGGGACGACGTCTGTGATGAGAAGGTTGTCCTGCTGGATGGCTGGGGCACTGGCGACACCCACGCCGGGCCCAGCAACCTGCACTGGGGCCTCGATAACTGGATCTACGGTATGGTGGGCTATTCAGGATTTCGGGGCACCGTCGGGGGCGAGCAGCACTCCTTCAGTTCCGGTTTCTATCGATTTAAGCCCGATGGTTCCAAACTGGAATACTTGCGAAGTACCAACAACAACTCGTGGGGCGTGGGGCTCAGCGAAGAGGGGATTCTGTTTGGATCAACGGCCAACGGAAACCCGAGTGAATACCTGCCGATTCCGAACCGTTACTATGAAGCGGTGCGAGGCTGGTCGTCGACCGTGCTCACCGGGATCGCCGAGAGCAATAAATTCGAACCCATTACCGAAAATGTGCGACAGGTCGACCACCACGGTGGTTTCACGGCCGCCGCTGGCCATGCTTTGTACACCGCACGCCGATATCCTGCGGAATACTGGAACAAGACCGCGTTTGTCACGGAACCGACAGGGCACTTGATCGCCACCTTCGTGATTCGACCCGACGGAGCCGGATTTCGCTCGAAGAATTCCTGGAATTTGCTGGCCAGCGACGACGAGTGGACGGCACCCATCGCGGCGGAAGTCGGACCGGATGGCAACGTCTGGTTTATCGACTGGTACAATTTCATTGTTCAGCACAACCCGACGCCCGCCGGTTTCAAAACCGGAGCCCGGGGAGCCTACGAAACCGACGCACGTGATAAAACTCACGGGCGCATCTATCGACTGGTCTGGAACGGCGACAAGGAAGCGGGCAGCAAGAGCCCGGTAATCAAGAGCTTGAAAGGCGCGACGCCCGAGCAACTGGTTGCCGCACTCAAGAGCGATAATATGCTGTGGCGTCTGCACGCTCAGAGATTGCTTGTCGAACGGGGGCAGGCGGATGTTGTTCCTGCTTTGCTGGCCTTGGTGGCCAGCCCCGGCGTCGATGCGATTGGCCTGAATCCCGCGGCGATGCACGCTCTGTGGACATTGCATGGGCTCGGGGTGCTCGATGGCAAGAATCTGGCGGCTCTCGAAGCGGCGGCACAGGCCACGCGGCATCCCTCTGCCGGTGTGCGTCGTGCGGCCGTCCAGGTATTGCCGCTGAACTCTCCCGCGAATCGGGCACTCGTTGAGGCCCGTTTGGATCCGCAGGAAGATGCCCAGGTTCGGCTCGCTGCGCTGCTGGCGTTGGCCGATGCCGCACCCGGACCGGCCACCGGACCTCGCATTCTGGATGTTCTCGCCCAGACGGCTCGCAATAACGATCGTTGGATTGCCGACGCAGCGACTGCTGCTGCGGCCAAGAATTCGGTATCATTCCTGCTGGAGGCGGCTCGTCGCAATCAGCCGCAACTGACGGATGCGGCCGTCGTGCCCCGGCTGACGATCGTGGCAGAGCATATCGCCCGCAATGCCGAGCCGGAAAGGCTGCCCGACATTCTGAGTGCCTTGAGCAAAGCGTTGCCTCCAGTCACAGAAGCCATCATCGGCGGCCTGGAAAAGGGCTGGCCGAAGAACAAGCCCGTCAAATTGGGTGATGCGGGCGACGAAGGTCTCGTCAAGCTGTATGAAGCCTCGTCTCCGGCGATAGGAAGTCGCCTGGTCGCACTTGCCGCACGCTGGGGAAGTACGAAGCTCGAACAGTACGCGGCTAAAATCTCGGAAGGTTTGTTGAACGTCATTCGTGACGAGAAGGCTGAGGAAAAGGATCGAATCGCTGCCGCGGTGCAGTTGGTCGATTTCCGCCGGTCCGATGCCACTGTCGCCGGTACTTTGATTGAACTTATCACTCCGCGCACGAGTCCTGATCTGGCGCGCGGCTGGGTCGAGGCCATCGGCCGCAGTGAGGCCGCCGGCACGGCTGGTGAAGTGATTGAACGGTTAGGGGCTTTGTCCCCCGCTGCCCGCACCGCCGCGATTCGAGTTCTGCTGGGCCGGGCCGATTGGACCAACTCACTCGTCGATGCGATCGGCGAAGGGAAATTGTCGTTGTCCGATCTGTCTCTCGATCAGAAACAGGCCCTGACGTCACATCCCGATCGAAAAGTGGTGGCCAAGGCACGATCGCTGATGAGTCGGGGAGGGGGCTTGCCCAACCCTGATCGCCAGAAGGTTGTGGAAGAATTGGAATCTGTGACTCGGGAAAAAGGTGACGCAGTCGCTGGAAAAGAGATTTTTAAGAAGCACTGCACGAAGTGCCATACCCACTCGGGTGAAGGCAACCGCATTGGTCCCGATCTGACCGGCATGGCTGTCCATCCCAAGGAAGAGTTGCTGATTCACATCATCGATCCCAGCCGCAGTGTGGAAGGGAATTTCCGGGTATACACGGTGGTCACCGGTGGTGGCCGGGTGATGAATGGATTGCTGGCCTCGGAAAGCAAGACGGCGATCGAATTGTTTGATTCGGAAGGGAAGAAGCACGCCATTCAGCGCGACGACATCGAAGAACTTGTGGCTTCGAACAAGTCTTTGATGCCCGAAGGGTTTGAAAAGCAGGTCACCAAGGCCGAATTGTCGAACCTGCTGGAATTCCTCACGCAACGTGGGAAGTTCCTGCCGCTGGATCTGCGGAAGGTCGCCACGATTCCAAGTACCAAGTCAATGTTCATCGACGAGAATTCCACGGTCGAACGGCTGGTTTTCGACGATTGGTCTCCTAAGACTGTCGAAGGCGTGCCATTCCTGCTGGTGAATCCCGAAGGCGATCGCGTGAACAACGCCGTGCTGTTGTACAGCCGCAGCGGGACATTCCCCAACAAGATGCCCAAGTCGGTCACTTTGCCGTGTAATGCACCGGCCAAGTCGGTTCACATTCTGGGTGGCGTTGGCGGATGGGCTTTCCCGTACGGTGAAAAAGGATCGGTCTCGATGATCGTGCGGTTGAAGTATGCGGATGGCAAGGACGAAGATCATCCGTTGAAGAACGGTATCGAGATGGCCGACTACATCCGCAAGGTGGAAGTGCCTGGATCGAAATTTGCCTTCCAACTGCGGGGACAGCAACTGCGATACGTTGTCGTGCATCCCGAACGGGCCGTGCCGATCAAGGAGATCGAACTCGTGAAAGGTCCCGACGACACCGCTCCGGTAGTAATGGCCGTCACGGTGGAATCACCGTGATCGGCGAATGCCGTGAGTTTCCAAGAGTTCCGGACAACGCCACGCTCAATGTGTGGCGTTGTCCTTTCTGACATGTCGTGGCCTGGATGTGTTGGTGGACTGGCGTCGTTGTTGGGCGATGGGCCGCCTATCGCGAGGAGTCTTCAATGCCTGTTGGCCGCAGTGGAAAGATCTCGACATCGACTCCTTCGCTGAAGGCGACATGACTGGGAGCTTCTGCAGGCGTGATCCCACTCGCAGGCAGCAGCGACTCCTGGAAATCCAGAAGTCTGGCCGATCGGACGGAATACGGGGCGTGAAACACCCGTCCCGAATACAGGCGTTGAGCCGCATCGGTCGAGTACAGGATGTAACGTTCGACCAGAAAGTGCTCAAAGGTCCCCGGTAGTGCCTGGCCGGCAGGGCGTGCTCTCCCTGATTCTTGCTCTCCCCAGAGTGGGCCAATCTCGGCGTGAATCTCGCATCCGGCGCCCGAAGGGCCGGGCCAGAGGCGTTGGCTGCCGTAGCGGATCGTTTGCTGCTGGCGGAAGAGAGACATCTGGGCCCGAAAGTACGGCAGATGCCAGCGCCAGCGAGCAACACGTACGGCCAGCGAATTCGACGCTTCCAGGCTGAAAAACCAGACCCCAGGGGCTCTTCCGCGCAAATGAACGTAGGTCCGCACGTTGGTTTCCAGAAAATTGGAAACCCCGGGGACCGCAGGGAACCACCAGGGCCTGACTCCGGACATGGCGAATGGCACAAGTCCGACCCAGGCGTCGCCATCCCATGTATCGATTTCCAGCTCCGCCGGGATCAGAGGCCGCAGAATCGCAGCGGGCAGCCTCCAGTGGACAAACAGTAATTGAGACCACGACTGGTACCCAATGGGGCGTCCAGACGGCCGTTGTGTGGGCGAGAGGCGATCAATTCCTGTCTGGTGGGTGGTCCTGACTCCGGCCGACATCGTTCGATCCTCCCGCAAAGGAAAAATGGGGACGGCCGCAGTTTAGTTTCCGCAGGTAATCGAATGCCGATTCACTGCTCGTGCGCGGCTCCCCTGTCAGAACCGCGGCGAGCCACGAGTATTAATTGGGGTCTTCCGGTGATTCCTGGTCGGTTTCGTGGGCAGAGGTCGCCTGGTTGGTTTCCGCTGCCGTCGTTGCCGCGGATTTTGAGTTCGCTGGCGGGGAGAAGTACATGGGGGTGGGAATGAATCCGACCAGCACAAACGACAGGGTGGCCCATCCCAGCAGGATGCGTGGCCAACCCAGCGGCACATTGTCGTCGGAAGTAGGTGGGTGGCGTGTGCCCATCATCCACAACAGCGTAAGCATAATCGACCAGCCTATCAGATATTCCGATTGGCCCCGCAGGGCCTGGATGCCGGCGAACGCCAGGCCCCCAAACCACAGGCCGCGCGCGACCCAATGGGCTCTTCGCCCGATCAGGCAATACAGGACGTGCCCCCCGTCGAGTTGACCGATCGGCATCAGATTCAATGCCGTGATGAAAATCCCGACCCAGCCAGCGTGCACCATGGGGTTGTTGAGAATGTCTTCGCCGGGGTTCAACGGGCGATGGATATACGCGATCATCCATTCGACGATTCTCGGGTTGGTAAATCCCATGCCTCCGGATGCCATGATTTCAGAGTGCTTGACCCCCCACCAATTGAGTGGCAGAGCGATCGCCAGGCCCGCCAG
>JAFEBR010001106.1 GCA_018242565.1 Planctomycetota bacterium
CGCATGATCCGCGGATCAACGGCTTCGCCTTTGACCAGCGTCTCGCGAACCTGCTTGCCAGAGATCGAAATCGGCTTTTCGTCCTTATGGTTCTCGGTGAGATCCACGCGGCCGATCGACTCGTAGAATGCGGCGAATCCGACTTTCACCGGCTGGATGTGCAGTTCGCCCCCCAGCTTGCCGAAAATCTCCTGGGCATCGAAGTCGCCCCAGATGGCCGTGCCGTCTTTGTACGGCGCGTCGGCGTGCTTGCGGCCGATGACGATATCGGTGAAACCATTGTTCTGCCGGTAGATACCGTGCATGACGGCTTCTTTCGGACCGCCGTAGAACATCTTGATGTCCAGCCCGAGCAGAATCACCCGGTCCGGCACGCTTTCGCCGCGCGGCTTCCAGAGGTTCTGATCGCTGTCCCCTTCACCCAGACCGCGGTCAGCAATCAAGGCTTCGTAGGTATGCATGCGGGTTTCGGCGTTGACGTCGTCCCCCTTGGTCTCGCCGATCAGCGGGTTCAGACAGGCGCCGGCGTTGTGGCCATCTTTCAGCAGTTTTTCGAGGCCGTACACCAGGGCATACTCGTGGGCCCGGTGCAGCGGGTTGCGAGTCTGGAAGGCGACCACGCGGTTCCAGCCTTTTCCAGCCAGCAATTTACGAACTTCACGCGGAGTGAGCACGTACTTGCCAAATTTGGCATTCTTCGGCTGCGGCAGAGCCCGGATCTCGCCACCGATCAGGTGGGTCTTGTCGGCATCATTCACGAGCACCATGTCGGCACCCGGATGATCGGTGCGTTCGGTCAGGTACACGCTCTTGAGATACTTGGGCTTGTCCCAGGGGAACACATCGGTGATATCGAGCGTCGCAACAATCTCGCCGGCGGGGTTGGTGAGGGCCACTTTCTGTCCGGCCTTCAACGTTGCCGCGAGTTCCGCCGTGACCGGCAGCGCCAGGGGAATCGTCCAGGCGTATTTTTTGCCATTCCGAACGATGTAGGAGTGTTCGAGCACCTGGTTGTATTCGGCACCGTTCATCGGGCCAGTCAGCGGGCTGAGAGTGCCATCGGCCCAGCGGTACACGCTCGACAGATCGGCCGACGACACCGGCACCTTGGGCAACTGCGCCGCATCGGCGAGAAACTTAGCCGTTTCATCAGCCCCGACGGTGCGGCAAACGGGTTCCGATAAACCACCATGAACGGGAATCAAATCTGCCATAGTCCTGCAACACTCCTGAAATTTCTGAATTCAAGCTTACGGTAATGTCCGACAGTATTGTCTGTTGAGCCCACTGAGTTGCGTCCCACTGTGGCCCGCAGGGACCTGCAATCCAACGTCGCTCACGACAGTTGAACTGTTTTCAGAAGGCACGATGAGAACGGCATATTCCGGCCGCGCTGTCCACCAGATCTGGCGGCTTCGACGAGGTTGTCGCGAAGCGCCTGTCTCACACAGCCGTTCGCGCCTCGGAAGTTCGATTACCGCACTGTGAACAGGGCGTGAAGCGAAGGTCGAAGACGACGATTCGGATTTCGCAACGTAGGGGAATTGGCGGGGAATGTCAAGAACGGGTAACGCCGGTCAACGAGCCGAAAAAATCGCATAAAGATCGCAATTTTTTTCGACTTCCGATATCGGGGCCTGGCCCCCGCCCCCCCGATTCAACTGGGCCCCGCCGACGCCGCGGCCGGTCTGTGCAGAGTGTCTCGCACCGCCCCCCTGCGGCGGGTGCGCCCCGATCTACGACCGGTCAGCCGTACAACTTATTGACCTGCTCGTAGTCGATCCGCGGAGCGCGAATCAATCCGTCCTTGAGCTTTTCGCCGTTAGGATCGACGTACACACGCCCGGTCGGTTCCGCATTATCGGGGTTAATCCCCGTAACGTGAATGTTGAAAATGAACGCGGCATCTTCCAGGGCGACAAACCAGTGAATGTTGTCTTTGAAGTCGGATACGGTCGAGCATTCCCCCACTTTGAAGGTCCGGTCGATCGTCGGCTTGATGAGCAGGTGCTCGTCTTCGTCCTGGATACGATCGAAGTGCCGGCCGCGGAACGAACCTTTCAGGATCAGAAACGCGGTCGCCATGTTGTTGTGCCCGTGCGGAACGACCGACCGCCCCTTCTGCAACGCAAAAATCTGCTTCCCCCAGGCGAGCTTCGCAGGCACGCCCTCGATCTCGGGGAATTTGAACTGCAGACTTTTGGCGCCGACGTCGTCGTACTTCAAGTTCTGTGTGAGTTTTTCGAAGTCGATGAGTCGCAGGAAATCCGCCACGTCGGCCCGGGCATACAACTCTTCGATCTTCTTCTGCCAGTCCACCTGCGACAGCTTCTTGTCCTTCAGATCCCAGCCCATCTGATTCACATCGTTCAGCCATTTCAGGGTGGCCGGCTTCGCCGAGTCGGCGAACGCATAGCAGCGAAACAGCGTTTCGAGAATCGAGACCGACAGAATCGAGCCGAGCGCCTGATGCGTGAATTCCCGCCGCGAGAGAGCAGCCATCGCGAGATCTCCGGATCCGAATGAACAGAACAAGTGACGTGACCACTCGCAGCCTAACGACCGGCCGACTGGGGATCAACCAATTCAATCTTCATGGGATAGATCAGCCCCCAGTCGTACCGTCGGTGATACGACTCCAGCGCTACGGCTAATGACGGCGCAATCTTGCCCTCGAACCAGGTGCGGCCATTCACCATGACGGTCACGGGCTGTTGGTGATCAACCATCGTCGGGTGCAGCCAAACCGTAAAACGTCTGACATTCTGCAGGCTGACCACCACCGTATTGTCGCCCCGGTTGACGGCCTGAATCGCCGCCCCGTCTGATCGGGCCACCCGATACCGCAGACGCCAGTCATCAAATTCTTCGGCACCATTCGTTATCAGTTCGTCATATTCAATTGTTCCGGAATCGGCTTCTTCCAGAGTGAGCCAGCGATTGTGCCGTACGGGGCCGGCGAACCAGTCATCGAACCCATTCGGAGAAGCCAGGGCGATGCTCTTCGCAAACGGGTCCCGCCGTTGCCTGGCCGCTGCTCGCAGATAGCGTTCAATTCCCGCACGGCTGGGGAAGATCCCGTGCTCGCCATCGTGCTCCAGGTACGTGTATTCCAGATTCAATCGAGACAGAATCGTTTGACTCCAGCGGGCATAAGCGATGTCCGTGTAATGCCAGCGCTCCCCTTTCACGGCATCCTGCACACCGTGAACAATGCCCAGGGGGGTTCCCCGGGCGGCGGGCCAATACGCTTTCTCCCACGAACCGGCGTTGACGAGTACGGCGGCAAACCGATCGGGTTGACGCAACAGGTGATGATACGCCCCGAACCCACCCATCGAATGCCCGAACAGAACGACGCGGTCGGGATCAATGTGGAACCGGGCGTGGCATTCTCGGATGACATCGGCCAGGTAGTCATCACTTTCCGGCAGACACCAGCGGTACGCCGTCTTCCGGAAACCTGGTGCCGAGGGCCCGACAGCGATCATTCCCGTCGCGTTGAAGATGTCTCCCAGTTGGGAATTCTCGGGCTCATCCCCCTCTTCAGGAAAGTCCAGCGAATAGCGTGGCGCGTACTGAGACGTATTTCGCCCCCCTCCGTGCAGAAAGATGATTAAGCCGGTCGGTCGATCGGGCCGGTAATCCGGGGGCACGTTGAAATACAGCAGCGACTCGGGATACTTTTCGCGCAGCTCGGGAATCGAAAGCAACTGTTCGGGGTGATACCCCGGCTGGACCTTGGGATATTCCGTCTCCAGCAACGCGTTGATTACCTCGCGGTAATCGCCCGCATAGCCCTGCAGTCGCCGAGCCAATCGCTCACGCTCACCCGCGTCGCTGGCAGACAAGTATTTTTTTGCCAATGTCAGAGCCGTGACGCGATCCAGAGCCTGGGTGGCCTGCGGCGCAAAAACCAGCCACAGGCTGACCATCGCCACGAAACCACTTGCCCGGAGTCTGAACATGGCACCGATCTCCTCGACAACCGCCGGATCTCAACCCACACCGAGACAACAGCCACGACAGCCAACACGCCCCGCGCCCGGACGAGCGTTATTGTAACGGAGAATGCCCCCAAGTTCCGACGAATTTGACCCCGTCCCATTCGCCGCAACAAAAATCACGGGCCACACGATCGCCGCCTCAGTCCCCCAACATAACGAACCGTCCATCAATCAAATCGCCCCGGCAGGCGTTATGCAGCGCAACCCAGGGTTCATGGACATTGAGCGGCACACCGAATTTCAAGACGGTTCGACGAACGACAGAGATCCCGAGAACAATCCCCCGTTCAAACAGTACTTGGCGACGCGTTGAGGATTCTGATACGCTTTTCTCATGGAGAAGTTACTCTCGCGAATCACGATCGACCCGACGCTGTGTCATGGCAAACCGTGCGTGCGCGGGTTGCGATATCCCGTTGAGACGCTGCTGGAACTCCTCAGCTCGGGCATGACGATCGAAGAAATCCTGGCCGACTATGCCGACCTTGAGCGCGAGGATCTGCTGGCTGTCCTCGCCTTCGCGGCACGGCTCGCTAAGCCCCACAGTCTTCAGCAGTCCGGGTCATGAACTTCCTCGTGGATGCCCAGTTGCCCCGGCGAATGACCGGGTGGCTGACCGACAGCGGTGGTGACGCCATCCACACGCTCGATCTGCCGGAAAGCAATCGGACAACAGACGACCAGGTGATCGAAGTGGCCGACCGGGAACAGCGGGTGATCGTAACCAAGGACGCGGACTTCGTGGACGGACACATTCTGCACGGCCGTCCGGCAAGATTGTGTTGATCTCCACCGGCAACATCTTTAATCGAGATCTGGAAACTCTCGTGCGGTCGCTGCTCCCAGAGATCGTCCGGGAGCTGGAGCGTCACTCGTTTCTCGACCGGGGGCTTGTCCGGACTCATTGTTCGGGGCTGATGTTGGGCCGAGAGACGGCTACCCCGGGCTGCAACGAACACTTGTCCCCATGAAAACTTGTCTCACAAGATTCGCTTTTTTCAGGCCGGTGTTTACGATGCGGACAGCGGTTTTCATGCACCCCTCACCAGACAGGGAGCCCGGCAAATGGCGACAACCCGGCGGAACTTTTTGAAATCGACGGCTGGTCTCGTGGGTGGTGCCGCCACGGCGATCTCTGCCTTGCCTGCGGCCTGCGTGTATGCAGCAGGGGATGATGTTCTGAAAGTGGGCCTGGTCGGTTGCGGCGGTCGAGGGACCGGGGCCGCCAGTCAGGCCCTGCGAGCCGATCCCCACGTTCGTCTGACGGCTATGGCCGATGCCTTCTCTGACCATTTGGAAAGCAGTCTGGTTGAGTTAAAAAAGGAAACCGACCTGCTCGACAAAATCGATGTGCCCCCCGAGAGACGTTTCGTCGGTTTTGAAGCCTATGCCGATTTACTGAAGAGCGGCGTCGATGTGGTGCTGCTGGCCACCCCGCCCCATTTTCGGCCGCAACATCTCGCTGCGGCCATCGCCGCGGGGAAGCACGTATTCGCCGAGAAACCCGTCGCCGTCGACGCCCCCGGCGTGCGGTCGGTGCTGGCCACCTGCGAACGGGCCCGCCAGCAGAATCTGTCGGTGGTCTCTGGCCTGTGCCTGCGCTATTCCCATGGTTTTCGCGAATCGGTGGCGCGTGTGCACACCGGCGACATCGGCGAAGTTCGCTGGCTGGCCGCGAATGATTATCGCGGCCCCGTGTGGACCAAGAAACGTCTGCCTGACTGGTCGGACATGGAATGGCAGATGCGCAACTGGTACTACTACACGTGGCTGTCCGGCGACTTCAATGTCGAACAGCATGTCCATTTTCTCGACGTGTGCACCTGGTTGATGGGCAACGAATACCCGGTCCATTGCGTCGGCACAGGAGGCCGCCAGGCGCGCACCGGCAGTGAATTCGGCCACATTTACGATCATTTCTCCGTTGTTTACGAGTACGCCAGCGGCACCCGGCTGGCCAGTCAGTGTCGGCAGATCCCCGGTTGCTCGAACAATCTGAGTGTGCAGGCGATCGGGACAAAAGGGGTCGCCGACCTCTCCGAAAAGCGGTTTGAAATCCGTGGGGAAAAGCCCTGGGTCCGTCCGGGCAAAGACAACAACTTCTACCAGACCGAACACGACGAACTCTTCGCGTCGATCCGGCAGGGAACGCCCATCAACAACGGCGACTACATGGCCCGCAGCACGCTCCTGGCGATCATGGGGCGCATGGCCGCATACACCGGCCGAAAAATCACCTGGGAAATGGCACTGAACTCCAAAGAAGATCTATCGCCACCCCACTACGACTGGATGCCGCTCCCCGAACCGGCCGTGGCGATTCCGGGAATCACCCCGTTTGCCTGAACCACCTCTGTCGCGTTTCAGTCCACAAACGCGAACTCATTTGTCAGCAGCAGCGCGTGGACATATCGCACCCACACCTCGGGAGCGGGGGGCATAGCCGCGGCCCCACCGAAGAACTGCTCGGCGACCTGCCGATCTTCCGCCGTTGGAGCCCGCGAGAACAATAGACGATACAACTTGTCGATCCGCGCGGGAACATCGGTCGTACCGGCAATGTCCGGCCGGGCCAGCACTTTTCCCGCGCAGTCAAAGGCCAATGGACCATTCAGCAGGTACAACGCCTGCGGGGCCACCGTTGTCTCGTCGCGCTGCGCGTTGCTGACATCCGGGCTGGGAAAATCAAACGTCCGCAACAATCCCGGCAGAGCCAGTCGATCAACGTGACCGTAAATACTGCGGCGGTGACTGCCTGCCAGCAGGTTGACACTCTTGCCACCCACAGTCAGGTCGAGCACGCCTGCCACCGACAGCAGCGAATCGCGCAACGATTCAAAATCGAGTCGGCGCCGCGTCATCTTCCAGAGCAACCGGTTTTCCGGATCACGCTGCAGGGCCTTCTGCTGTTCCGGCGCTGCCGCACCGGCAGAATCCGACGTGTGTTCAGAACCTGACGCCTGCATGTAAACCGCCGACAGCATGATCCGGCGGTGCAGCGTTTTCAGAGACCACCCCTCCTCGACAAACGTTGCAGCAAGATAGTCGAGCAACTCCGGATGGGATGGGGGTTCACTGCGGACGCCAAAGTCACTGGGGGTCCGCACCAGACCCAGACCAAAGTGATGACGCCAGACCCGGTTGACCAACACGCGTGCCGTGAGCGGATTGCGAGGGTCTACGATCGCACGGGCCAGTTCCAAGCGGCCGCTGCCCTGCGAGAACGGTTTGGCGGATTCGCTCAAAAAGCCCAGGAACTGCCGCGGCACCTCATTCCCCGCGCGATTGGGATTTCCTCGCAGGAAAATTCGGGGCGCGTAGGGTTCGGCGTCGTCCGTCAGGGACATGGCCCGGGGGGGAGCATGCGGCCCGTCAATCATCCACGTCTGCAGTTCGCGAACCAGTTTTTGAAATTCCGCCTGCGACTGCCGATCGGGCAAAAGCGTCAAGACGCCCCACCCCGCCACACGCGGCACGTTGGCCGGGGCGTCCTTGGCGTAGAAGACCTGTCGCAATGGCTCTGCGACTGGGTCTGGCAACTTGTCTGGCATCGGCTGCCCGGACGTTGACGCATCTCCCAGCGCCTGCTGCCACTCCCGATCGGCCGCCAGCAGCACGTCAGCGTAGAGTGCCGCGAGTTCCGCCACCGACTGAGGCGGTTTTTCGCGCAGCCCCCTGAGCAACCGCGGATTGACGGTCTCTGCGCCCGCTTCCTGCGACGGTAACTCGGCGAGCCAGTGCGTCCAGCGTGCCACGAATTCCGACTCGGGTCCGGCCGCCAGGGCATGCCACGGAGCCCACACCGGATCGTGTCCCTTGCGGGTTTTCTGCAGATAGAGCCAATACCGTTGGACGACCAGCGGATGCAGATCGCCTTCTGGAATCAGCAGCATGAAGTCTTCAGTACTGGGCTGATCGCGACTGGCGTTGGCAGCCAGCAGGTATTCAGCCACTCGAGACCGGGCGGCGGTCACGAGTTGACGATGTTTCAGATCGAGAAATCGCTCCAACTGATCTCGCCGCGCTGCCAATTCCAGTTCGTAATATTCAAACCCCTCTGTCTCGGGAACTTTTTCCAGCAGTGCCGGAGGCACCGTCGGTTCATGGCAACTGCGAAACACGCCGTACAGGGCGTAATAATCCGCCTGCGAAACCGGGTCGTACTTGTGATCGTGACACCGGGCACAACTCACCGTCAGCCCCAGCAGTCCGCGCGACACCACATCGATCCGATCATCAAAGATGTCGTGCACATTGTTCATGAAATGACCACCGACGGTCAGAAATCCGAGCGCCGCCAGATGGAGCGGGTCGCCATCAGCCGGCACTTGATCGGCCGCCAGTTGCTGCAGCACGAACTGATCGTACGGCAGGTCACGATTCAACGCGCGGATGACCCACTCGCGATAGGCATACGCCCACGGATAACTCGGCTCTTCAAAAAAGACATAGCCTTTGTTGTCGGCATAACGGGCCAGGTCGAGCCAGTGCCGTCCCCATCGTTCGCCATAGTGGGGCGACGCCAGCAGGCGGTCGACCAACGTTTCGAAGGCCACCGGCGTCGGACGCGGGTCAGACGCAAACGCCTCGGCTTCCTCAGGACGGGGTGGCAACCCGATGAGATCAAACGAGGCTCGACGCAACAGGGACCTTCGATCGGCTTGCGGCGCTGGCGACAATCCGGCCTGCTGCAGCTTTTCCAGTAGGAACCGATCGATGTCGGTGCGAACCCAGGTGTTGTCGGCGATCTTTGGTACCGGCGGCTTGACCACCGGTTGAAACGCCCAGTGATTGCGAACGCTGTCGGCCGTTGTCGCCGGGGCCTTTTCCGACGCCGGCCAGAGGGCCCCCTCGGACACCCATTGTTTCAGCGCGGCCAGTGCCTCGGCTGACAACTTCGCGCGCGGGGCGGGAGGCATCTTCAGATCCCCCGCCTGTTCCACGGCTTCAATCAACAGGCTTGCAGAGGGCTTTCCCGAAACCACGGCGGGGCCGCTGTCGCCGCCCGACAACAGGGAGTCGCGAGAATCGAGACGCAGCCCCCCTTCCTGTTTCTTTTCGCCATGGCACGACCAGCAATGTTCGGCCAGCAACGGACGAATCCGTTTTTCAAAGAACTCGGCCTGGGCAGCAGACGGTGCCGGTTCGTCGGCCCGAAGTGCCGCAGGCACGACCGATGCCAGAGCGATAATCAGAAACCACGGGTTGCGATGCGCCATGGGTTTCAGATTAGCCCGTCGCCAAACGCCTGTCCATCGGCGGGCAACAGCACGAAAATCGCCACTCGCAGCGCCAAGCCGCGCTCCGGGTCCGCACGACCCGCCCGGCGGCGCGAATCACGCCGGGCCTCCGGTTTCGACCACTGGTCTCCTTCCGACTGCCCGGACGATCGCAACGATTCATCCCGCGATGCTCGGCACCGGTACGTTTTACCCGGCCATCGACATCTGGGGCGATTGTTGTGCGGCGTATTCCATCGACAGCACTTCGACCACCAGTCCCAGGTAATCGGCGGCACCGGGAGATTTGGGAGCGTATTCGAAGATCGACTTGCCAAAGCTGGGTGCCTCGGCGAGTTTGATATTGCGACGGATCTTCGTCGAGAAAATTCGAGCCTGGGCCCAGGGGGCATCGGGATCGCTGGCCGACAGAAAATCGGACAGGTCGGCGGCCACGTCAGCAGCCAGTCGGGTGTTCGATTCGTGCATGCACAAGACAACCCCACTCACACGCAGCTTGCGATTCAACCGCCGGGTCACGAGTGCCGTGGTCTCCAGCAGTTTCGACAAGCCATGCAGCGCCAAAAAGTGGGGCTGCAGCGGAATCATGACTTCTTCCGCCGCCGACAAGGCGTTGACGGTCAGCACCCCCAGCGAGGGAGGGCAATCCATGATCAGGTAATCGTAGGGCTCGGTCGCCAGCAACTGGTCGATGGCACCACGGAGAATTAGTTCACGCCCCGGGGTGTCAGCCAGTTCCACTTCGGCGGCCGCCAGATCAATGTTCGAGGGGACCAGCCAGAGTTGAGGCGCGACCAGACGCCGTACCTGGGTCAGTGACTTTTCACCTGCGAACGCGTGATAAATCGTGGGGGTGTCGCCCACAATTTCCACCCCCAGATGCAATGACGCATGGGCCTGGGGATCGAGATCGAGAATACAGACTCGTTTGCCCTGCAATGCCAGTCCGGCCGCCAGGTTGACACTCGAGGTCGTCTTGCCAACGCCCCCTTTTTGATTCATTACCGCGATTTTGCGCATGGGATTCCTTTCCCGGTTGGTTAGGCGGGCAGTATACGCAGGAGTGCCAAACAGCAAAAGAGGAGTTCCGCCCACGGATCCGCCACTTTTCAACCCCTCGACCATTTTCCCGAAAAGCGGCCGGGGGCAGAAAACCTGGGAATAATCCGGCCACCCGCAGGATCGTACCGGCACAGAGTGTCGGGTATGCTGTCGAGAGTCGAACGTCGGTTCTCACTCTGCGGCCGCACGTGCCTCATGGATTCAAGCGCTACTCAATTGACAGATCTGGTCGAGCGGTATTACGCGCTGTTGTATCGGTATGCCTACCGGTTGACCGGTTCTGCCGCCGACGCCGAGGACGTGACCCAACACGCGTTTTTGACCGCCTACGCGAAATGGGACCAATTGCAGGACAAAACCAAAGCCAAATCCTGGCTGTTCACCATCGCCCGCAACGCTTTTCTGAAAGACTTGCGCGGCCCCGAGTGCGTCACCTCGGCGACCCTCGCGGATCTGCCCGCCCCGCCCGATGGCGGTCCCGATGATTTTGACTCCGAACGACTGCAGAATGTCCTCAGCGAGTTACCAGAAGAATTCCGGTCGCCGGTGATTTTGTTTTATTTTGAAGAATTCAGCTACAAGGAAATCGCCGAACATATGGATGTCCCGGTGGGAACCGTCATGAGCCGACTGGCCCGCGCCAAGGCTTATCTCCGACAACGTTTGACGCCGGCTCAGTCCGACACGATTCCCCACCGCCGACCCGCCGGAGTTTCCTCGGGGTCGGGGTTCTCCCCCGCGGCGCAGCGCCCCCTGCCATCAGCGAGGACGCCATGAACTGTGATATCGCCCGCCAGACGCTCGAGTTTCCTGGATCAGATCACGTGCCCGCCGTAAGTACGCGCGAAGCGGAAGTCCATGTGCAGGGGTGCGCCGAGTGCCAGCAGGCCGTGGGCAGACAGCGCCACCTCGACCAGCGAATCTCACAGGTCTGTCAAGACGTTCCGATTCCCCTCGGACTGAAGGAACGTTTGCTCGCCCGCCTGGCAAACGCCGAGGCCGCGGCAACCGGTCCTGCCCCTTTGCCCGCGGCGACAGGCGTGGCGAACCTGCCCTCGCCGTCGTTAGCCGGCGAGCGTCACGCCACACGCCGCATGTGGCTCGTCGAGCGCTGGCGCTCGTTGACCGCCGTGTGCCTGGCCGGCCTGGCGGTGGGACTATGGTGGTGGACGAAAACCACGCTGCCGCAGATGACTCTCGACACGGCGATTCAGGCGGCACTCGCAGCGCCCCCCGAACAAATGGGAGCATTTGAGCGCTTTCGCTCGGGGGTGGCCCTGACACTGCCCACGACCATGGTGACGGACGCTTTGACCGAACCGCCCGGGCAACTGCCCGATGTGGAGATCGCCGTTTATCGATTCCGGATCCGCGATACCTCGGGCCGCTGGGTCAATGGGCGATTGCTGGCAATTCCCCGCGTGGCGCTCAGCGACCCGCCGCAGGCGACGCGATTCCTGACCGGCCCGGCTCAGGCCTCGCGCCTGCCCTACCGCACGACCGCCTGGGCCGAAGGCCCGCTGGTCTACGTCTGCTATGTCGAGGGGACGGAAGAAACACTGTTCAAACTGAAACCGCAGACAGCCTGATCGAACCACGTCGGCCGGGGCAGATCAAAACAGCGTCAGCGAACCTGCCTGTCGCTGCGCGCTCACCGGCCCCTGGCACGCGTCATTTGTGGCCCACACGCCGCCGTGGGGTAAACAAAAACACCCCCACGATCGCGAGCGATCGTGGGGGTGCCAGGTGATCAAACAGCGAAGCGTCGCGTTCGTTTACAGAATGGCGCGAATCTTCGTCAGGAACTCACGATTCGTGGGGAAGCGTGCCAGTGTCTTGACGAGTTGTTCCATCGCTTCGATGGGATTCAACGAGACCAGGCTGCGACGCAGCATGATGATGCCGTCGAGTTCTTCAGGAGTGAGGATCAGTTCCTCACGCCGCGTTCCCGACATCCCGATGTCAATGGCGGGCCAGACGCGCCGATCGGCCAGTTGCCGATTCAGCACGAGTTCCATGTTGCCCGTGCCCTTGAACTCCTGGAAGATGACCTCGTCCATGCGGCTTCCCGTATCGATCAAAGCGGTCGCGACCACGGTCAGCGAACCCCCTTCATCGAATCGGCGGGCCGTACCGAACATCTTTTTGGGAATGTCGAGCGCTTTGACGTCGAGACCACCGCTCATGGTGCGTCCCGTGTTGCCCACCCATTTATTGAAGGCCCGGGCCGTACGGGTGATGCTGTCGAGCAGAATGAAGACGTGCTTGCCGGCTTCCGCCAGACGCTTGCCGCGTTCGATGATCAACTGGCTGATGCGCACATGGCTTTCGACGTCGCGATCCATGGACGAAGCAATCACTTCACCCCGCACGCGACGACGCATTTCGGTCACTTCTTCAGGCCGCTCGTCGATCAGCAGCACGATCAGGTGCATCTCGGGATGATTCGTGCTGACCGAGTTGGCGATTTCCTGCAGCAGCATCGTCTTACCGGTGCGCGGCGGAGCGACAATCAGGGCCCGCTGGCCTTTACCCAGCGGAGTCAGCAGATCCATAACCCGCATGGTGATCGGCGTGGTGCCCGTTTCCAGGCGGATTCGCTCGAACGGATTGACCGCGGTGAGCTCATCGAACGGACGGACGCGAGTGTATTCTTCAGGGGTGCGGCCATCGATCGCTTCGATCGTGCGGAACCGGGGCCCCTGCCCTTTATGCCCGTGGACAATCTCGCCACGCAACAGCAGACCTTCCCGCAGCTTGTTCTTTTCAATCAACGACGCCGGCACGAACGGATCGTTCTTGCCCGACGCGTAGTTATTCTTCGGATCGCGCAGGAAACCATATCCCTTGGGATGCAGTTCCAGAATGCCCTCGACAACTCCCAGCGACTTGGATGCATCGCGGTCATTGCCTTCGCCCGCGTCGCCCCCCCCGTTGCCTCCGCTGCCTCCGCCACCCCGCCGATCGTTACCACGACGGTGACGGGGATTTTGTCCCCCGCGGCCCTGGTGCTGACGCGGTTCCGGTCGCGACGGTGCCGGGGCCGGAGCTGGCGCCGGCGTGCTGGCTGTTTCGCTGCCACCCGCGGCCGTCCCTTCGCCTCCCTTGCGAGACCGCCGACGTCGACGACGTCGACGATGCTTGCCGGGTTGCGAGTCGCCGCCACCCGTCCCCTCTTGATCTGACGAATCAGACGAACCTTCGGAATCTCCCGCGTCGTCTGCGTCGTGTCCCCCGCTTCCTCGAGCAGCCACCGGGCCGTCGTCATCCTGATCGTCGGGATCGTAAAAACTACCTTCGTCTTGGAAGACGACATCGTCAGCCGGGGGATTTGCGTGTTTTGCCATAGGCCAAGCTACAGACTTGCGTGTGAATTTGTGTGGACAGATTGTTTGCGAACAGAATCTTCGCCTCGATCAGGGAATACACCCAGCGTGGTTGCAAATGACGGACAAAATGCCGGCATTTCCAAGATGCTGCTAGTCCTCAGCGAGCGTCAATTCCGGGGGGCGACAAATACAGGCCTGGACAAATCTGCCACGCCAGGCGCAAGACGATTCAGCACCCCTAAAGCACCGATGTGAGCCAGAGTTCCCGTGGATTCGCGAGACGGAATTTTCCGTTACCATTCTCGCTGTGCCGAAACAATGACGTTTCAGATCCTGCAAAAGGTCTGGCGTCCGGCATTGTCACGGCGGGTAACAAGCCACCTCATCTTAACTCCCCTCCTCACCTTCGTCGTTCAGGCCTTCGTCGTTGAGGAGACGCCGATTCGCGTCTTAAGAGCTATGACGGGAGAAGAAACTGAGGCTCTACTCTGGCCATGTTAACGTCCTGCCAACATATGTCAATCGTAACTCGCCTATTTTCGCAGATTTCTGAAATCTCCGGGATTTTCTGGCAACCGGCCTCCCCTGCCGTTAAATTGGGAAAGCTGTAACAAAAATCAGGCTGCCTGACCCTACCGCGACGGCATCTCCTGTTGTTCCAGACCCGCTCAGCAAACTCTCGATCCACTCGGCGACTTTCGAAAAACCTCGCGATTTACCGCTTGAATCGTTGTTTTCGCGGGAATGCGTGCCGTCTGCCACCCAGACTTCCGGGGGGAGACGACTAACGTCCCGGCACAGGCTTTGCCCGTCGTAGGCTGTTTTTTCGTGCTCCGCCGGGTCGGCGGACACTTGAGTTTTGTGGCTGACATCCGTGATGAACTCCTTTACTTTTCTGGAGACGTGACCTTCATGCCGTTGTTTCGCCTGCCCGGCTCGCGTGCAAACAGCACCTTCAATCGGTTCTCGGTCCGATTCGCGCCCCGCCTGGCCCTCGTGGCGCTCGTCTGCGGCTGGCTCACCACCGCGGCCCCCGCTCAGGCGCCGCGCAACGCCGGCTTTGAGTCCACCACGTTTGCCATTACGAAAGCACGACTCGTGGTGTCCCCTGAAGAAGAAATTGAGCAGGGGACGATTGTGGTCCGCGACGGTCTGATCGCGGCCATCGGCAAAGATGTGGCGATTCCCCCGGATGCCGAGATCATCGACGGCGCCACTCTGACCGTCTACGCCGGCTTCGTGGATGCGGCCTCGACCTCGATGCTCGACCCGAATCGCAATGCCGCCCCCAGCGCCGGCCGGCCCATCGACTTTTCACGGTTCGCACTGGCAGCCACTCCCCCCGACAATCGCAAAAGCCTGACCCCCGAATTCGAAGCCGCACAGGGCCTGAAAACCGACACCAACGCCATCGAAGCCCGCCGCAAGATCGGCATCACCACACTGCATGTCACTCCGTCCGGAAAAATCGCCGGAGGCCGCGGCGCCCTGTTAACCACCAGCGGCCTGCCGCTGCGAGAATCGCTGCTGGCCCCTGTCACCTACCCGCAGTTTCAACTGTTCGGCCCGCGCGGCGGGGGATACCCCAACACGCTGATGGGCGCCACAGCCCATTTACGGCAAGCCTTTCTGGACGCCCGCCGATTCCGCCAGCACCAACGATTCTATGAACAACAGGTCCCGGGTATCGCCCGGCCGCCTGAAGACCCGGTCCTGGAAGCCCTGGGCGAAATCGCCGAGAAACACTCCACGTCTCTGTTCATTGTAAATGGCCAGGACGACATCCATCGCGCCCTCGACTTCGCTGCCGAACAACAGGTGCCTGTACTCCTGTGGGGAGCCCGCGAATCGCAATTCTGCCTCGATCGAGTGAAATCGTCAGCGAAAGGGGTGATCGCCCAGGTCAACTGGGGC
>JAFEBR010001107.1 GCA_018242565.1 Planctomycetota bacterium
GTAGAAGATGGGTGGCTGGTGGGATCTGGTCCGAATAACGTCAGCCACCTGTATACACGGCGCGACGATTACCGGGATTTTCATTTACGATTCACAGTTCAGGTGAATGACAAAGGAAATTCAGGAGTCTATTTTCACAGTAGCTTCGGCCCAACTGCATTGCCGGATTTGCCTTTGCCGAGAGGATACAATCTCAAATTGAATCGAGAATGGTGGGGTGGCATGTTTATTGACCGGCCACCTTTGATTCGGAGGCTGTCACTTCCCTTTTCCCCCGACAGACCCGTGGAGGTCGATATCATCGCCCTGGGACGTGATTTGACTGTGAAAGTTGACGGCAGGATTACTGTCGAGCACAACGATGGACCGCGGTCGTATCCACGTGGTCGACTGGCTCTACAGCAGCACGGTGCCGAGACGGTCGTGAAATTCCGCAATATCGAAATTCGGGAGATACCGGCGGAGCCACAGGTCGGTGACAAGTTGGCGGATGGTTTTGAGTCGTTGTTCAACGAAAGAGATCTGACCGGTTGGAAAATCCTGGGGCCGCAGGGGTGGCGCATCGTGGATGGTGAAATTCTCGCGACCGCGGGAACCTCGGCGGGGTGGTTGATGTCCGACCAGGAATTCAGCGATTTTGAGCTCAAACTGGAATATCGTATGTCGGAAGGCTGCAACTCAGGAGTCTTTCTCCGCGCGTGGCCTGATGCGCCGCTGAACGGAGCCCAACTCTTTGAGATTCAGTTGCAGGATGACAAGCACGTGAAATACAAGGATCTGAAGTCGGATCAAAAAACCGGTGCCATCTACAACTGCCTGGCTCCGACGGCGATTCCGGATTCGCCGATTGAGCGTTGGAACCAACTGACGGTTTTTGTGAAACAGCGCACCGTGAAAGTCTGGATCAATGACAAACAAATCCTTACCGGCAATCTCGACAAACTCTCGCGTCATTTTGAAAAGTTCCCGGGGTTGAAGCGGGCTCGCGGCCACATTGGCCTGCAACTGAACAAGGGGAATATCAAGTTCCGCAATATTCAGGTGCGCGAACTGCACTGAATCGAATGCGATTCGACTCTGTACCTCAACAAGCCCGGATTCCTCCATGCCGGGGAATGGTCGGGCAGTGTTCGCACAGCATGGGCCAGAATTTGTCGCCTGGCGCGGCAGCTCCTTGAGCCTATCAGGCGGTACTTGTCGAGACCTTTTCGGCGCGATGCTCACTGCCGCAGACAATCTGTCGGTGATGGTGGCAGTGTCATCTGTCGGTAATGGGCTGGGCTGATTTGGATGTGAGTGTGCGGAGCAGCCCAATTCCCGTTCAACCGATGTCGGGGCAGGGCCTGAGGTCTCGAAACGATTCACGCAGTTTCGAGAATCGGCGCCGACGTTGGCTGGTGTTTCGAGTAGTGCCCGAGGCGCTTCGTTCTGGTTGGTCGCTCTGGCCTGAGCCTTCACGAGTTGCGCAAGTGGAGTGCTGTGCTGAAACGGTACGGTGACACACGCGCGAGATGGTCGAAATCGCTGTCGGTTGAACAGACTCGGCTCTGTCGCCCAGTCATCCGCAGGCTCGTGAGGGCAGGGAACGTGAATTCCAGCGCGGTGCTGCCAAATCTGTAGCCGGCCTGCGACAAACACGACGGCGACACGGTTGGAAAAAGCCGAGTCGCGACTCGATCCGATTCGTCGCCTTCTGCAGTCGGCTCCCGAGTCAAAGTCTCTGGCCCAAATTCCAGAGAGAAATGGGGGCGATCGCAGGCAAACCGGTGATTTCCCTTTGCGGATCGATGAACGCCAAACATATTGGGGGTTGTTTATTTGTTCTGTGTGGGCGAAAAACATTGCCATTTTTTTGGAAAAACTGATTCCAGGCCACTAGTTTGTTATCTGTCGTAACCGTAATATTCCGTCCTATCGGGGAATTTCCTATGCCTTGGCGAATGCCGCAGGGGAAATTACCTCGGTGAGACGGTTCACGTTGGTGATGGATCGAGACGGCAGGGCGTGTGGTTCTGCTGATGGGGCAGTAATTCCCAATTCGGTCTGTCTGGTTTTTCAGTTTCAGGTCTTTGATTCCGGAGTGTCTTGATGAAGTGTTTGCAGTGGTTGGGGATTGCCTTGTCGGCAATCGGAATGGCGGTTCTGGCTCCCGTGGGGACCAATGCGGCGAACTTGGTGTCGA
>JAFEBR010001108.1 GCA_018242565.1 Planctomycetota bacterium
CAGAATGCAAGGTCAAATCGATCAAAAAATCGAATGCGAATCTGCTCGGAAGCGCCAGTCGCTCCCAACACATTAAACTACGAGAGCTTACGCCCGCATTTCACGGTCGATGCGGAATTGCTGGTTGTGATCGGCAGGCCGCGCGACGGCTCGCGCGATGGAGTAAACGCAACCGCTACGGCCTGAACGCCTTCTCGGCCCGGGCCCGCAGCGCATCATCTTTGACGGCCAGCAATTGCTTTGCCTGGGCGGCGGTCAGATGAGCCGGCTGAATCGTGCCCGCTTCGAGCGCCTCGACCAGCACGACCGCCCGGGCGGGGGTCCGCAGCAGGGCATCGATGGCCAGTCCCCGGTTTTCGGCATTGAAATAGGGGACCCCGGCGGCCAGCAGACGCGGCACTTCGGGTACATCCACATCAGAACTGCCGCTGATGGCTCCCATCTGCAGTTCGTCATGCACGCCGCGCTGCAGATATTTCTGCAATTGCGCGCCAGAGGCCTTCCAACCCGACAACGGCACGATCCGCAGGGCGTCGTACCGCGTGCCTGTATTGATTTTGGCATCATCGGCCATCGTCACCGCCTGCGACAGCACCTGTTTCCAGCGCTGTTCGAGATCCGCCGAGTCTTTCACCAGTTCGCGCAGTCTGGCATCGGGCCAGATTCCGAGTTGGCTGAACGCGTTGATGAGGCCCCCGCCCACCACGACCGCCTGCCAGTCACGCAAGGGTTGACCGAGGCGCGGCAGCGACACCTCGAGGACCTGCCGGACCCGGGTCGTGTCGTTCTGTTTGCCAGCGGCGATGGCCACGCGCCAGATCCAGGGAATGCGCCGATACTCTTCTTTCTCGTCGTTCGGCAGATCGGTGGTCAACGCCACGATGATGTCTGCCGCCCGGTCGAGATGGTCGCGGACCAGTGCTTCGCGCTCGGCTTCGGGGCGCGTGCCATCGAGCAACTGGGCGGCGATCTGGGCGGGGGTCTGCGGGGCCGCCGCGGGGAGGGCCGGCTTCGCGAGGGCCAATTGCGGTTTCTGCCCCGGGGGTACGAGATAAATCCCGCGCAGATCCGCCAGAGCGCCCCGCGGGGGGGCGGCGGGACGCAGCGACAACCGCAGCGGACCGGCGGGCAATTCGAAACGCCCCACCTTTTCCTGCCGGTATTTGTCCCACCCGCCGGTTCCACGGACTTCGCTGCGCAATTCATCGGCCCCGGCGGCCAGTACGTAAGCATTGCCGGCCGAGTCGTCGGCACAGGCCCAGTCGAGCCAGACGTCGTACATGCCGGCCGATTCAACTTCGAGGGTCCACACGACATGATCGCGTGCGCCATGCCAGAACCCGATGTTCTGGAACGGCGTTTCAAACGTGATATCGTCGCCATAGATTTCGGCAGTGCTCGCCGTCAGAGCGAAGCGGGCCTCGGTTCCGCGGACAATGTCGGGCTGGTTGCCGGCAATGATCTTCGGCGGAAAACCAATCGACGCCAGGTAGGCCAGCACGTCGGCGAGGTTCTGCTTCGAAAGATCTTTCTCGAGTCCGACCGGCATCAGCGACAGACCGGTGCTCTGCAGTTCCTCGATTTCCGACCGCAGAATCGTTTCCTGCTTGGCTTCCTGACTCTTGAGGGTGATGCTGCCGGTGGATTCTGCCGCCAGCAAACCGGTGTGGGTGCGACCATCCTTGGTAACCGCCACGTACGTCACAAACCGTGAATCGACGTTGCGGTTCGGATCGAGAATTTCCTGCAGCAGGTACTGAGGCGTCTTGTTGATCACCACTCCCAGATCGGGCCCGACATCGTGTCCCACATTCTGCAGTTCATGACAGACCGAGCAATTCTTGACGAAGACGGCCCGGCCCCACTCACGATCGCCCCGCAAAGTGGCCACGTCACGATACGACTCGAGCACCTGCTTGCGATCGGCACTGGGCGCCCCGGCGAACTTCTCGGCCGCCAGCGATCGGACCGTCTGGTTGCGACTCGACAGCAGGCGCTGACGGCGGGTGGCGTCGATGTCACTGGCAGGCACTGTCTGCAACAGGTGAGTCTGCCAACTGTCGCGCCCCAGCAACACTTCGATCACCTGCGATTTCAAGGAGGGGGTGTAGGAGCGCCATTTTTCGGTAAGCACTGCGGCGGCGCGATCCCCCGCCAAACGGGCCACGCTGCCAATCGCCGCGGTCTGCACCGCCGGAGAACTGTCGGGGGTCAGCACGCTCGCCAGGGCCGTCAGACTCGTGGCATCGAATTCAGATGACAACCCGTACCCCAGCAGGCGTATGCCGGCCACCCGGCGGGCATCAGGCAGAGGCGTGGCCCCCCGCAATTCGCGTTGCACCGCCGCGTACAATTTGGCCTGTTCGGCCCGACCGGCGTCATCCAGCAGTTCGCTGATCTTCCAACCTCGCCGCGACAACGCGTCGTAGATACCCGCAAGAGCCACGAGTTGCCAGTTTTCGATGGCACCCGACGGGCCGCGCGCGGCACACGTCTGCGTCAGCAGTTTCGCCAGGACGGGACGGGGCGCCAGCGCCGCCGCGATGCCAAACAACTGCTCGAGTCGTCGCACCGGCAGATCGGCGGGACGCTGCTCGCCGAGGAAGGCTGTCACCACCTGTTCGATATTGTCGGCGTGCAGACTGCTCATGACGGCGGCGGCGAAAATCGGATCCTGCGACTGCCGAGCGACGGCTCCGGCCAGGGCCGTTCCCGCCCGCGGGTCGTGCCAGGCCCCGAGGGAGGTGGCCGCCTGCAGACGCACCTGGGCATCGGCATCGTTCAAAAGCCCCGTGACCAGCGGCCCCACCTGGGCATCGCTTGCAAAGGCGGCTTGCGCCAGTCGTGCGGCATGTCGACGGACGCCAGGATGCTCATCACGCAGCGCGTCGCGCAGCAGCGAACCGGGCAACGCGCCCAGGCCATCCAGGGCACATAAGGCGGCCAGTCGCGTCTGCGGACGGCGGGCCTCGCGAGCGAGGCGTTCGAGATCGGGCACCCCGGCCTGACCTTGCGACCAGATCAGCATCTGCAGCGCCATGTCGCGCTGCCACCCATTCGGGCTGTCGAGCGCCTGCGCGAGTCCGTGGGCATCGAGCCGATCCAGCCGAGGCCAGTTCCGCAGGTCGCGCTCGGCCGGCTTGACGCGATAAATGCGGCCGCGGTCGTGTCCGGCGCGGGTATCGAGCTGGGCCAGGTCTTCGGGGGGAATCCAGCGGGGATGCTCGATCACGTAACGATACATATCGACAATCCACAGGCCGCCGTCGGGGCCGGTGCGCACCTGCACCGGGCGAAACCAGGTGTCGGTCGAGGCCACGACTTCCGAGGCCTCTTCCCCCGGAGCGCGATGCCCGGCGAACGAGTAGCCTCGCGGTTCGAGTCGCAGACGATGCACGACCAGATTGACAGGCTCGCACGTGAACACGTTGCCGGCGTAGTCGGCCCCCAGCAGATCGTCGCGGTAAATGCCCAGACCGCAGGCCGCCGTGGCCTGCCCGGTCGGCCCCGAGAGTTTGAACATCTGCAGTTGCGTGCTGGCCGGGAACAGTCGATTGGCCGGGCCCCCGTCGGGAACACTGCGAACCGTGACCTCGGGGGCAAAGTGCGGGTTCCGCCGCAGGTCGTGATCGGCCAGCGGATAGTGCAGGGCGAACGCCGAGTTGTTGCAGCCAAACCAGTTCCCCCAGTCATCTCGCACGCGTCCCTGTTGCGTTCGCCCGGAAGCCGCCTCGATCAGTCCCTCATCGGGCTTGATCCGAAAATCGCGGTCCCCCAGCACGACGGGGGGCTTGCCGGCGTCGTTTGTGATCCGTCCGCCAAACAGTCCGCACGAACCGTACACCCAGCCATCGAGTCCGTATTCCAGGCTGTTGACCCGCGCCTGGAAATTCTCGGTCCCAAAGCCACTGAAGAGTTTGCGGATGATGTCTGCCTTGCCGTCGCCGTTGGTGTCTTCGGCGTACAGGATGTCTGGTGCCGCACACACGAGCACCCCCTTCCGCCATACGGTCACGCCGGTCGGAAACGGGATGCCCTCCAGAAACACCGTGGACTTGTCGAACCGTCCGTCGCTGCGGGTCGATTCGAGCAACCGTACCCGGCCCCCAGGTTGATAGTTGCCATCGAGTCCCAGCGGATAATCGTACATTTCCGCCACCCAGATTTTTCCGTCGGGGCCAAAGTCGATCGCGACCGGGGAAGTCACCTGTGGCTCGGACGCGACGAGTTCGGCCTGCAGGCCGGGATGCGTACGCAGGGCCTGCAGCGACTCGGCCGGTGACTTGGGATGCGCCCCCTGCGGGCCGGCCGGGGGGGCCTTTTTCTGGGTGGCGGAACTGGCCGCCCGGTTCTTTTCAGGTGGTGCGGCGAACGCCTGGCCAATCTGCCGCTGTACCGCGCCCACGATCTGCTGCTCCAGCCCCGAGGCGAATTTGGTGGGCTGATCGTAATAGATCATGGCCACGCCCCCTTCGTAGCCCCCCTCTTTGAGGATGCGTTCGCTGGGGATGTAGCACGGGGCGTCATTGGAATACGAGTTGATCCACAGGCGCGAACCGTCGAGATCGTGTTTCAATCGCAACGCGTAATCGACGACGACCTCGCCCGGCAGAAAGACCAGCGCCAGCGAGGAACCAAACGACCAGGTCTGCACCGGGTAACTGATCTTCGTGCGCAAGGCTTCGCCCCGTTCGAGGCGGGCCTGCTGCACGCGTGCATGGTAGCCCGCGGCATCCTGCTTTTCCGCGACGGCGGCAAGCTCTTCCCGTGTGGGCAATTTGTCGAACGCGAGGTCGATGCGTTCGTAACGCACGTCGAGCGGCCCCTGCACGGGCTTGAGTTCCTGCTGCAGGACGCGTCCCACGGCGGTCGCCATTTCGACTCCCTGCGACTGGGCCACTTCCCACTTGTCGCCGGTCACGCCACTGCGCGGATTCGAGTCGGCGCCACAGCCGATCGAAAACAGGGCGACCGCTCCCGGAAAACTCTTCTCGATCTGTTCGCGGGCATAGCCTGCCCAGTCGCCACCGATGCGATTTTCGGACAGAGTGACGCAATGGCAGGCATAGTTCACGTAAATCGCGCGGATTTTGTTCTCGGAATTCCGCACCACGAGGACCGGCAGATCGTGATCGACCGGTCCCCCCTTGGTCCGCCGATTGACGGCCAGATCGACTTGTCCAATGCCCCAGGCCAGGCGGGCGGGCTGCAGATCGCGGAGGGCCGCCAGCGCCACCTGCTCGAGTTTGTCGGTCAACTCCCGCGTGTACTGGTCAATGTGGGCCTGATGCTCGGGGGGAATAGGCAGACTGAACAGTGTCGGTGTGACTCCGGTCAGCATGGGAGCCGTGTGCGTGTGCGTAAACGTGATCGCCAGGCGTTGCGGATCAAGGCCCGCCTGTCGCTGGAGTCTGCGGCCCACCTCGGTGGTAACCGCGTCGGAGACACCCAAATTATCGACTGTGAGGAGCACGGCTGCCGGCCCGTCCCCGAATTTCAGGGCCAGCGCCTGGGCGGCAATCGGCAGGCGTACCCCTTCCGACTCGGTCCGCCGAAATCCGAAGCCACCCAGCCGGACCGGGTAGTCGGGGGTGATGTCAACGGTCGCGACCCCGGCCGACCAGCCCTCTTCGGCGGCCTGACTTTCACGCGATGGCCAACCGACGACGCACGCGGCGAGCACTCCGGCCAGAGTTGCCGTCGCCAGGCGCGATCGCCTGCGGTGCCGCGAAGTCAGGACGGGGAACTTGTTGAGCCCCGACCTCTGACCCCGGCTCAATCCCGGCCAGTCGCGCACCTGACCACTGCCCCACGCCTTCGCAACCTCAACGACAACTCGCATCGGTCCGCTCCTGTATCACCCCCGGAGCCGCGCGCCTGCTCCAGGCTGACAGATTGTTCACTTGCAACAGCCCACGGCGTGCCCCCGTCGAGGGCACGCCGTGGCGTTTCGCTGCTGTACCGGTCGGCTACGACCGGGTCTATTTCGCGTAGTCCGCGGGCTTTTTGCCTTTGACATAGGTGCCAAACCCAAACGGCGTCGGCTTGTAGTCGCCCACGATATCCACCGCGGTCTTGGCGGGAATCTTGTCGTCCCAGCCCAGGCCCCAGTAGCAGGCATTCACCAGCAGTCGGCGAAAGCCCTCGTTCGTCAGGTCTTGCGACGAACCCATCGTCGTGGTGAAGATTCGCGACGCCTTGCCACTCGTTCCCGTGTACGACTTGGTCCAGGCGACGGGCATCATCGGGTCGTTTTGCTTTTTGGCGTCGTCGACCGGCTTGTCGTCGAATTTCATCCCGGCGACGACTTGGCCCAGAATCAGCGGACACGAATCGCCCGGCAACGGCAGGCGGACGCCGTACACGTCGGTCGGTCCCCACACATCGCCATCCTTGATCCCGCGCAAAATCGGGTGGTCTTTCACTCCCGGAGCGATCAAGCCGCGGGTGCTCTGCGAGCCGTGGTTGCCGTGGTGCGAGATCCACGTTTCGCCGAACACCTGACGGCCGAAGCCCCCTTCCCAACCTTTGTCGCCACTCGTCCAGGTGTATTTCTGGTACTTCGAGTCTTTCAGGTTGAAGGCGTGGGTCGAGGTGCGAATCGCCACGATCGGTTTGCCCGAGTTGGCATACTCGTCGATGAAGGCCATCTGGTCGTCGGGCAGGTTACGGAACCGCAGAAACATGACCATCAGGTCGGCGGTCTTGAGGGCTTCGAGGCCGGGGATGTTCTCTTGGTAGTCGGGGCGGATCTCGCCTGACGTTTTGTCGATGGCAAACAGCACGGTGCATTTGAAGCCGTGGTGTTTCGAGAGGATTTTCGCGAGTTGCGGCAGTGCCTCTTCGGACCGGTATTCATCGTCGCCGCTGACCAGGACGACGTGTTTGCCTTTGCCGGGACCGTCGCCCCCTTCGAACACGATCCACGGCTCATCAGCCGCCTGGGCCGCAGTCCCCAGCACCGAACATCCCAGAGCCACGACACAGCCGCAAACCCAGCCAAACGAGCGAGCACTGATCACGTTGGAAACCTTTCGAATTGATAGACACGTAACACACGCCGAATCGGAATTTGTTGCCTGCGCGGTCGAAACGCAGCACGTCGAAAAGCAGATTGTCGAACCGCGGATCATCACGTAGCATCAGGCGAACGCAACACAGACGACGCCTGCTGTCTACGTCGCGAACTGCCGAACCGCAATCACCCGCTGGAATCGAACGACAGCGATCAGCGCCAACCAGCAACTACCGCAGCATCGTGACGACGTTTCGGCGAACCCAATGCCATCGTTTTAGCCTTCCGCCCGCGCTCTTTCCACCAACTCGGTCGCTTGTCGTTCGACTTAAAATACCCCCGACAGGAATCGGACCTGTGACCTACGGTTTAGGAAACCGTCGCTCTATCCACTGAGCTACGGGGGCTCTTGTGCGCTGACTTATGGCATTCTCTGGTTCGCGGAGCATCTGTTGTTCGTCCGTTTTTCAGACGCGTACTGACACCCGACAGCCGAAAAACCTGGGAAATCGCATCCGGCAGTCGCCACGACCGAATGTGTCGGATCACACCTGAAATCGTTCCCGATTTCGAAGCGACTCCGTGCCGAATTCTACAGCACGGACAGGCGTCCCGAAAGCGACCGACACCCGCCTGACACCAGCCTGGAATGGCCCGGCCAAAATTCCCCCATTTCCGTGAGGGGAGCAACCCGTGGCCGATAAAGGCTGGCAGCCAGTGGGGAGCCTTGGGAAGGCGGCATGACAAAGCCAACCGTCCAGGCTATGGATCAAACCAACTTCGCAGCTCAGGCCCAGAACAGAGCGAGACGATGTCAGTCACCACAAAAACCGCTGCTGATCAAGTCGCAGTCCGCGCCGCGATCGACTTCGTTACGTCTTTCATCAGTTTCGGCTGCTGCTTGCGCATCCACTCGACATCGAGCACCGTGTTGATTGCGGCGATCGTCTCGGATTCTTCGAGCAGGGAATCCTGAACCATGTTATTTGTCCGCAGCCAATGCGCGACCTCACACCACATCCACAACGGAGCCCCCTCTGCGAGATGGCCGATCGGGGCGGGAAAGCGCCCCGGCCCACGCACGCCGCTGATATACATGTGGACGAGTTGCCGACTCAAACCCGCGCGATGCGCGATATCCGACTGACTGACAAGCTGACAGTCGTCCACACGAACGACGTCCAATCCGGCCTTGCGAACGTCAATGATCGCCGAGATGAGCGCCTTTTTTGCCGATTCCGCCGCACGACAAAACGTGATGTACGGTCGGCCGCACTGAATCGCCAACGTCGCATCGTCACAGCCGGCCTCGAACAGCGCGTCTTCCACTTCAGGCGTAATGGAATCGACGCCGGAGAGAATCAACGTGAATTCGTATTCCCGGTCACGACGCTTGTTCTTCATTGTCATTCCCATCCGTTTTCACGTGCGGACAACCATCGACCTTCCCGCGAATCTGCCGCGCGTGATTCTCGGGAACTCTCGGAGTCGACCAAACACTGATCTGACAGCCATCCCGCCCCGATTGCGGGCAATACAGACGTCCCCAGGCATGACCATTCGAGAGCTCGACAGTCCAGCCGAATTTCTCGGCATACTGTACCGCCAGCTCCACAGGCTTCTTGGGATGTCTCGGTCGGGACATGCTGTGATCCTACCATGGCGTTTACATTTGTCAACACCCACACTCGCCTCGGCCACTGTCGTGCGAATCTGCCGAACTGACAATTTGCCAGGGACTGGCACGAATTCGCGTGTTCGAGGACACGGCAGCCAGCCCCCCCCCCCCCCCCCCCCCCCCCAGCCCCACCACAACACCACGCACCCTCAACCCACAGCGGCCCACGCAGA
>JAFEBR010000110.1 GCA_018242565.1 Planctomycetota bacterium
AAACTCAGCTGGTCCAGTTATATATGGAATCCCATCTGCCTTTGAGGTGTACTCTGCCGGCAGCAAGTGTTGACCAGAAATAATGCGTGCAATACGCCCCAGCGAAACAGTACAATAGCCCCCAGTTGTTTCGGTCGGTGTCGGTAGCGTCTTTACCTCATTGAGTTCTCTAGCGGAAAACGAAGCTAACTGAATCTGCTCTATCTCTTGCAGAAGTTCAACAGGCCGCGAATCTCCAATGCTTGGAGGCAACAGTTGCCCTTGCAACGCGACTTCAAGAAGGGTCTGTCGCAAGGCAGATGGCAACAGCGTTCCAGATTCGCGAAACATAGCTTTGAAGTTGGCTGGTTTGGGAGAGGCGATGAATCGGTCATGGTTGGCGAGGGAAAGGAGGGGGAGCAGCTTTTCTCGCTCCTGCTGCTGAGCTTCCAACCGGTCGCACAGCCGCATCAACTCATCGACCTTCGCCACAATCCGCTTCTGCTCTTTCAGCGGCGGAAGGGGGATTTCAAATTGCTCAAGGACTCTCTTGCTTAGTCCCTCGCGAGCCATTCCGACTTGCCTGCCCCAAATCATCCCCTGCCCGAATGGTGATAACAGGCAGATGTGCAGAAAGAGTCTCGTTTCGGTGAGAAGTGGGCGGATGATGGTGACGTGCTGGCTGACGTTCGCCGCAGGAAAGTCAAATGGCGCGATCGCACAGCGCCCCAGAGAAGCTCCCGTGATATTCAGCAGAATATCATTCGGAAATACATGCGTATTTCGCATCTTCGCGTGCGTTTCCGCGGAGATAAAGACGACGTCATCGAGACGCACGCCATCGTTCCATATATTCTGTGACCGAAGAAAGGGAATGCCATCGCGGACATAGACTTTGGAACCGCCCCGAGGCGTGCTTCCGGAACCAATTTTTGACGTGAGATTGCCGAGCCGAATCCAACGCCAATGGCCCGGAACGGACACCGACTGCGAGGCGGAATCACACTCAGGTAATTGAGACGTGAGCCGAACTCCAGCTTCGTCCGCAAGGCGCTCCCGCTCATTTGAAATTGCTTCAACAAGAGATTCCGAATCCTCATCGCTGGCGAGTCTTGGAACAAGTCGGCCCGTAGTCGCCAACTGAAGAACTAGTTCGCGAATGCGCTGTACACCGTTCGGTGCATTCGCTACATACTTGAAATTTTGAAGGAAGGTGACTTCGTTCACGACACTTCCTCGATGACGGAATCATGATGCAACAATGCGCCTGCCAGTTCGTCGTGCAACAACGTTTCTGTCGCCTCGATCTCCTTTTGCAGCTCGTGATACTTCTTCAGGAGCTTGTCGGGATCGTGGCTTTCCTCCAAGATGGCGTGGGGATTCTTGATGTCGAGGTTGTAAATCGGCCAGTAATGGCGATCGCCGGTCGCTTCGGCATCCTTGGCCTGCTGACGGACCGATTCGAGCTCCTGTTCCAGTTCTGTGACTTGGTCTTCGAGCGATCTCTTGGTTTCGGACTTCGACTCAGACTTTGCCGCCACCCGCATTTCTTTGAGCTCGTCATTGAGCCGGGCAGCTTCGTTGTGCAGTGCTTCGGCCCGGTCCCAGTGAGGTTTAGCTTTGGCCTCGGCTTCGGCCTTGAGCGATTTGAAATCAATCTTCCAGGCCTGTTCGGTCTCCACCCGGCAAGCAAACCCGTCGGACTCTTTGCCCCACCAGTCGGTGATCGGCCCCAGCTCTTCCAGCCGCAAGGGCTTGGTTTTCGAGTAGCTCTTCACCCCCTCAGGATAGCGATGCTCGTAAAACCAGATCGTCTCCGTCGGCTTCCCCTTCGTGAAGAAGAGTAAGTTCGTCTTGATCCCGGTATACGGACTAAAGACCCCGTTGGGCAGGCGAACGATTGTGTGAAGGTTGCATTCGTTCAGCAGCAATTCTTTGATTTTACCCTTCACTCCTTCGCCGAAGAGGGTCCCGTCGGGTAAGACCAGCAGTTCCGCATCGGGACGTGATTTCGATGCAGGAGGCTTTCTTTTCGGAGTGTCTGATCAATCAAGATGGGTAACGTCGAGTTGCGGAAGATGAGTGGACGCTGATTCGAGGGGCCTTTTG
>JAFEBR010001109.1 GCA_018242565.1 Planctomycetota bacterium
CTCAACGGCGCCAACGAAGTGATCGAAAAGCGGATCGTGACGATCGGCCTGCTCGACCACAGTCCCGTTCACCCGCGTGAAGTCTTTGCCGACGTGATCATGGATCGGGCTGCGGCCGTTATCTTTGTACATAATCACCCGCATGGCGATACCCAGCCCAGCGATGCCGATCGCCAATTGCATGATCGTCTGACCGAAGCCGGCCAGCTTCTGGGGATTCGCGTCCTGGATCACATTATCGTTGCGCGCAAAGGATATTTTAGTTTCCAGGAGTCAGGGCTAATTTCGTGATCGGTGGAATTGTTTCCGATCACGTGCGGCCGAGCCTGATCGACGCTACGGGTGGGTATCTCCAATGGGCACGGATCGATCTGGCCGGAACTTTCCCCGCAGCCGTGATGCAGCGCACCTTGGGTTGCGACGTTTCGATCGCCAGAATCCGGGATGGATTGTGCGACTGAAGCCGTCAGGCCCGTACAGATTGCCCATGCAGCCGAAATCTGGTCGGTGCCGCAGAACCGCCACACGACACGCCGCTATGCAAAGTGCGGTGATCAAGCGGGATACAGGTTCTGCAGAACCCATACTGGATTCAATCGCGTTGGGGATCATCCCCCGGGTTGACCGACGGAGGTCGGCCTGCCCGGGGCTGCGTTACGGCCCCTCCGGCGTTCGGCCTGTCCTTTGATCGAGTTGCCTTGTGGTCAGCACGCCACGGGAGCCGGGTCGACAGGGCGACGGGCGGTAGGGGGGGGCCAGACGCAGTTGGTCGGGGTGGGCGACGTGTGGCGGGGAAACTTGTGGGCCGGCGACATTTCGTGACCGTGATGACCGGTCGGGTCCGGCTGAGCCTGGGCTGCGCAACCGGCGTGGCTCCTGGAAATTCCGAGAGATTCAAATCGGGATGTGCGGAATGACGGTCAGAACGTCTTGACCACACTGGTTTCACTCCGGTTGCAGGCCGGGCAGGTCGGTCCAGCGTTCTGGAATTTGGAACGTCACCCTCTGCACTAGCCTGTCGGCGGTGAGCCGAATGCCTCCCAAGGTGTTCGTCCACAGCCAGCGGCGTTTGTGCAACTGCGCCTTCGCTTCGAGAACGCGGTGCAGGATCTTGCTCTTGCGGTCGCGGCTCCAGGTGCCGAAGCGATTTGTGAATTGCCACAATTCGTAGCGCACGCTGGCCACCGGGGCTCCGAATTCGGCATCCAGACTCGTCGGTTCGTCGCGGACTAATTGCACCAGGACGCGTGCATGTTCGTCGTTGCCCCGGATGAATAAGGGGGTCACCTGGTTCTCGTAGTAACGGCCCGCCTTAATCAGCCGGCGGATTTCGGTCTGCACTTCCTCGGAACTCGGCTGCGAGAAAGCTTCAGGGCCGGTCTCGTCGAGTTCGTCGAAAACCGGCATATGAAACCCTTCCAGCCGCGTGCCGTCTTTTAGAAAGACGATCACATCGTACGTCCCGGCGGGCAAGTCGCGAAACGTCGCGGGCGCACTCTCGGACTTGGCGTCGCGGTACGGCGCGGCGAAGGTCGCCTTGGGATCCACCGGTCGCAGCAACTGGCCGTCTTCCCCGAAACGCCGCACGACGCCGATCGAGGCCACCCGCTCGGCGGGCTCGATCGAAACGGTCAATTCGCCCGCCGGCAAACGTGACATGCCCGTGAGCAGCAGGCCGGCAACCAGCAAGGTTTTGAGCGGTGTGGTCATCATGGCGGCTTGGTCTCTCGTTTTTTCTTGGTCGGCACGGATTTGCTGCGCTCGGGACGCGCCGTGTTGCTGAAGCCATCCTGCAACCACGTCTGGGCCGTGGAGGTCAGAGGGCTGCCGGGATAGTCAGCCAGTAAGCGCTGGAGGGTCGCCGTCGCGGCCGGCGCCTCTTTCAGCCGCAGTTGGGCTTCCGCCATGAGCAGCAGCAATTGATCGGCGTACGGGTCGTCCTGGGCGACCCCCAACAGGTCGCCGGCCTCGAGCACGGCGATGCGCGGCTGATCGAACGCCAGGCAGCACCGGCCGCGCAACAGCGTGTAGTAGCCATCCAGATGACTGAGCGGCAATTCGCTCGACCAGCGAACAGGAACCGTTGTTGGAATGTGAATCAATCCGCTCGGGGGCATCCGATCGCAGCGGGCCGGGCGAAAAGTCCTGCTCGCGATACGGGGGCAGAATCGTGGTTGTCGTCGGGAGGCGCGTGACAGATGCTGTCAGGAAAGGGCTGACAACCACTGTCTGGCGGGGACGAAATCGTTGTCGGTGATCGAGGGTGGTGTGTTGTAAGGTGTTGTCAGGACGTGTGTTGTGAATGCGCGGGGGTGGGCCGGGGGCAGTGTCGGCGGTGCTGCCAGGGCTGATTCGGGGGGATTGAAAAAAAATTGCCAATCTGCTCGGCGTGAATACAATGGGAATGTGTTCCAGAGGATAGCCGTGATTGACGACTCGCATCGAGCGAAACGGGAGCGAGGGATGGGCGGCGAAATGATGTCGCCTGAATCTGAAAAACGTCCACCCATGACCGGTGGACGTCCTCGCCCCGGTCATCACGACTGAGACTGTGAACGCCAGTGCAATACGATGCTTTTTGAACAGACGTGCCGCGGAGGGGGCTGCTTCCGCCGCATCGGGCATTGTCTGAGCCTGTCTCATTGAGTCGCGGGCCTTCCCGGTCTGGCTGCAGTGATACGCGGGTGTCCGCATCGCGCTTGCCTGATGGGGGCGACTCCATTGGGCACGAGCGAGAGCGGGAGTTCATCAGCATCCGTTGCCATGGAACCGGACCCGGTTGTCAGGGGCGTGACCCGCCGGGCGACGGCCATGTTCTGGAATCCTAAACAGGGATGACTACGATGCGCGCGCGTAAGGCTCGAATTCTGATTGTGGATGATCATCCGATCGTTCGTGAAGGGCTGGTGGCTTTGCTGTCACGGCAACCCGATTTTGAAGTCGTTGGTGAGGCGGCCGGGGCGGCTGACGCACTCCGCATGGTGAAAGAGCGGCACCCCAACGTGGTGACCGTGGACATTGCTCTCGCCGATGGGAGTGGGCTCGATCTGATCCGCCGCATCGCCGAACTCGATAGTGAGGCTCGGATGCTGGTCTGTTCGCTGCACGATGAGTCGGTGTACGCCGAGCGGGCGCTGCGAGCGGGGGCGGTGGGGTATGTCAACAAGCAGGATGCGACGCAAACCATCGTGCAGGCCATTCAAGACGTATTGTCGGGCAGAACTTACCTGAGCGAAGGGATGCACCAGTTGCTGGTGCAACGGTTCACGACGGGCCGAAAGAAGTCGAATGCGACAGGTGTCGAGCGACTGTCTGACCGCGAACTCGAGATTTACGAACTGATTGGGGCAGGACGCACAACGACCGAGATTTCTCAATTGTTGCATATCGGCGAAAAAACGGTGGATACTCATCGCCGACGTATGAAAGAAAAGCTCGGCGTGGTGAACAATTCTCAGTTGGCGAGCGACGCGACCCGCTGGTTGATGGAACATCAGAAATCCTGCGGTTCCAGTTGTCAGGGGTGACCCCGAGTCGGCGTGGTGCTTATCGATCGCCTGCGGTCACGGTGCTGCGCCTTGATCGGTGCAGTGTCCAATCTGCCGGACCGGTGATTTGCCACGCGGCAGAGGTGCGAAACCGGACCTGTACCGCAAATGGTCCCGGTCGCCTGAACCGTGCTGGAATCGTGGTTTCCGTCACAGCGGTCGGCAGGTTGGTGCCGACAGGACCCTGACGCGCGCGATCAGGCGTCCGTGACGATCAAGGATGATCCCTGCCGGGCAGGGCACCAGGCTGGGTGATCTTGAGTCGCCGTCTGCGAGGGATCGGTCCCCGTCGGGCGCAGGTTGCCTGGACGCATGCGTGTGCGCCTAGCCAGCGCGCCTGCGGAGGGGCCTCGAGCGCCGGTCGACGACGACCGGCAGGAGTTCGCGCTGGAACACCGATACCAGAGCAGGTCAGCGGCGCGGGGAGCGTCGTGTCCGCGACGACTGGCAACTCTCGTGGCCATCACGGCAAAGTCGCAATGACCGCGGGCGAGCGAACGGTTGACCTCGATCCGCAGCGCCCTGCGGCGGGTGGCAGCGCCACGATCGAGGGCAGATTCCGCCCGGGAGCAAATGTCGAGGCGGGCTCGGGGCCAGCCAGGAGCGCATCAGGCTCACGGCATGGCCCGGGTGAGCAGGCCCGGGAAAGCAGGCCCGGTGATGGATTCGCCCGGGAGCCGACATGACGGCAGCAGTCTCGCGCTCGACTGTGAAACTGCAGTTGGCTGGCTGCAGTGTACGCCAAATCCGCAGTGTCCAGGTCCCGGAAAACGTACCGACAAACCAGATGTGGCGGGACAGATTTTTAAAAAAGAAATGACATAGTTACGACATCCATGTTTCTGATGTTGGATCGTCCTTGTGAATCAGCAGCACTGCACGCACTTCACTGTTCAAGAAAGTGAGATCACCCCGAGTGACCACACTTGGCCGGGGCTTGGTTTCGACCAAGACTGGCGTACAGATGAATTGCGAAGCGGGGCGCTGCGGGGCGCAATACTGGCAGTGGTGTGGGGCGTGGTGTTGTTTTCCGCGTGTGTCTGTCAGGCCGGAATCCTGGTCGCGAGTTCGATCAGCGCACCGGCAGAGAACATGGTCGTTAGTGCAAGCTGTGAAGCGACCGTGACCTGGCATGCCGACGATGTAGAAATGTCTGCCCCGGAACCGGAAGTTGTCGCGTCGATCTCGCGAGCGGCACAGGGAATTGAGATCGCATGCACCGGTGTCGCGAGCCACTCGGTTCGAGCGGCAACGGCTCGCCCCAGGGTGTTGCGTTCGACAGTTTTCGGTACGACACCTGGGCACTGGCCTGCGTTACGGCCTGGACGATGGGCTTTCTTGCGAATGTGGCAGATTTCCAAAGCGTTGTCTCCGCCGCCAGACAACCTGCTGGATCCTCCACGCCAGCAGGCTGGCGTGCGATGTCTAACCCCGTGTTGAATGAGTTTTGTGGTTTCAGTTCTGATGTGTCTAACAAAAAGGATGTCTCTGATGAAGAAAATGAATTGCGGATTGTTGGCAACTGTCGTGGCTCTGTCTCTGGGCAACATGGCAATGGCCGATTCCTGGACGGGTTCTCTGAGTGACTGGCAGTCGGCGGGGACCGTCTCCGTCAGCAGTGCCGGTGCACAGGTCGATTTCACGTACGTGTCCAGCGCCAACTTCGTTGCGGGCACGACTGTGCTGATCACTGATGATGTTGTCCCCGGACTTTATACCGTCGAGTTGTCTCGAGCGGGGGGAACGAGCATTGTGGCCGCCGGGGATACCGGTGACCTGCAGTACACGGTCTACAGCGCGATTGGCTTTCACACTGCCGAGCTGGATGTGACGCACGTGGGCGCCTCGTCGGACGTCCATAAGTACATCAATGGCTCGTATGACCTGCACAGCGTCAACGGCAGTTCGGACCATGCCGACCTGAATTGCCCGACAGTGCTGAATGTACACGACACGGTCCTTGTCGGCTCGCTGTCGGCGGTGACGAATCTGCAGAATTCGTATACCGTTTGTCCGGAACCGAGTGGAATTGTGATCTCGGCTATGGCGATGCTGGGGTGTGTGGCGATGATGTATCGTCGCAAAAAAATGACCGCTCCCGTTTCGGCGTGAGCGGTTGGGGATGTTGAATTCTCCATCGACACGTAGAGACTCGTGAGTGCCGGCGGCCGGGCGTGTTCCCAGCCGTCGGCCTTTTTTTCTGTTCGTTGAACGGTCAAACCGCATCGAAACGAATCGCCAAGTGTCCAACGTCGTCCGGACGTGGCGACGGGGCGCAGGGTCTGCTGCACCACCAGCGCCCAACAACCCCAACGGAGCGGGATTCCTCCTCGAGAATCCCCATGCTGCAGTCCTTCGCGAACGTACTGTTACACGTGGTCTTCAGCACCCAGAACGTCGCTCCTTTTCGACAGGTCCTCGTGATCCGGGATGAAATGAATGTCTCCATCGTCGGATCTCTCCAGGCCCGGGAATGTCCGTCGTTCAGCGTTCCAACCGCCGAGGGGCGAGTGGATTGTTCTGGTCGCTTTCGCGGACGATCATCCTCGCGAAGCGGGGCGGGGAAATGAAAGTCGAATCGCCAGCCTGGGCCCAGAAACAGTCGCAGTTCCTGCGTGACTTTCAGGGGCCGGCAGGCTGCGGCGCATGTTCCGTCGGTCATTCTCCCGCTGGTCAGCTCAAACGGAATATCGCCAATCCAGCAGAGCATCGCCGCGAGATGACCGATCAGGCTGAACTCCGACTGCTCATGAAGCGGCATGAAATCGCATTCGACGCACGTTCTATCTGGGACTGAGGCATCTCACACCGTTGGTGCTGGGTGGCGTGTAGGGGGGCGTGAACCCAGGGTTTCGCTGCGCCCTCCCTGGGCTTTCGAATCTCACCCCTGCGGGGCTGGCACTGCCGGAGGCATCTGCCGCTGCGGAAGCAGCTCCTGACATCCGAGGCGCCTTGATCCGCTGCTCTGAAAGTCCCGCGATTTCCCCGAGTTCAGGTGAGTCGGCTGTTGGCCCCCAAGATTTCTCCTTCTTCTCAGAGGCACACACGACGGCGGCGGCTGGTGGCTGGTGGCTCGTGAGCCGGGCTGTGGGGCTGGAGGGCGTGGTTCGTAGCCTGGCGCGGTACACCGGACGATGTCCCATTCGTCAGGATGTCAGGAACATGCCATTTGGGGCAGCCAGCAAGCCGCCCGGCGATTCGTCCGTCGGCCCTGATTGACGGGTATTGTGCAGCACGCCGAGTTGGGCAGTTGGCCTTGCGGGAGCAGCGATTCCACTCGGCGACAAAGGGAGGGGCTCGCACCCGTGACAGTCGCCGGAAAAAAAGAAACCGCAGTCGCGGGTGACTGCGGTGAGCGAGAACACTCTGGCAAACAGCGAGTTACGGCTTGGCCGGGATTCAGTTCACGGTCGCGGTCCGGCGGCGGCTGAGCAGCAGCGCGACGGAACCACACAAGAGAACCAGGGCACTGGTCAAACCGCCAGTCCCAATTTCAGGGGCTGACGATGTGAAGGCGTTCTGCAGGTCGGTCACGCCCGACGCGCTGGCGGCGTGGACCGAGTCTTCCACGGAAATGTCTCGTGGGCTGCCCATGAGGGGCGTCCCGGTGGCACTGCCGTTATGGCTATGCAGATCATACAGGTGGGGAGAGCCGAAATGGTTCTGGCCCAGGTTGATGAATTTGTCGACATCGGTGGTGGCACCCACATGGGTTGTGTCGAGGCTGGCCGAAGCGATCCCGAAGGGGGAGGCGTGAACAAGATATTTTAAATCGGCGGTCTGCCCTGCCGCGACAATGCTGCGTCCGGCAAGTCTTAACTCGACATTCCAGATGCCCGGGACAATGTCGTCCGAGATCACGACTGTCGTACCGCTGACGAAATTTGAGGATGAGACGTATGTGAAGCCGAAGGTTTCGGGGCCATCGCCGATGTTGATCGTGCCGGCGGACTGCCAGGCACTGAGCGTGCCGCTCCAGGTATCCGCCGACGCCGCTTGGGGCGAGAAGCTGGCGATGACGACGGCCATGCCGACGAATAGAAGTGACTTTTGCATGTAAGGAATCCTGGTAAACGAATGGGTTCAGCGCGAGTTCTGTGGTGGAGCGCCACGACGCCGTCCAGCCGGTCGGCAGCCCCCGAACTACGGCTGGGCGGCGCCCGGAAACTCAAGATTTACAGGCTGACTGAATGTCCATTGGGGGTTTCTCCGATGTCCAAGTATGGCAAGGATCTGTCTCACGAAAATTGGCCTGCGGCGGATTGCGTGGTCCAAAATTCACGTGTGATACGATCAGCCTGAGGATTACAAATGTTGCGGTGGACCAGCGGCGCTGTACGACCAGCCAAAATTGCAGTGCGCCTGCGCGAAATCGCGACCGGAACGAAATCTGGTGGCGGCATCGCGGTTTGAGGCGAACTGCCACGGCCTGCCACGGAATGCGATCGAAACGGATGTTTCACGTCGAGAGATGTGACTCGATTGGCGACAGGGAGGCCTCCAGAGTCGGCAACGACCGTTGGCGGCCGCAGGAGTCTGTGAGATCAGGTCTGGGGGCCGGCAGGACCGGGTGTTCGCCAGTGAGGCCGCGAGTCATGGAGGAGTCAGGGCCGGCCCGGACGCGCGCGGGGACACACGTGCTCTCTGCGCCGGAAAGCGTCCGCGAGTACGCCACGCGCCAGGGAATTCCCGGCTGCGCGGCATGTTGCTGCAGTCCGCGTCGTGAAGGCGTCGCCGCGAGCGTGGCTGTTGTGCTGCCCGCTGCCCGTCGCGGTCGGTTCATGGCCCGCGGGTTAATGGCCGGGTATGAGTTCCTGCTCGGCGGCGAGCCAGAAGTCGACACCATCGCCCGCGGGTTTGCCTGCCGCTTCCCACTTGTAGTAAGCGCGGTGCCGAATCGCGTCTTCGTTACTGATCTCCAGGGGGACACGTAAAAGCGAGGCTTCCGCAGTCCCGGTGTTGGCAGATTGTTCCGTGAGCGTTGTCGTTTCGGGCAAAGTCACAATGGTCGTTCCGTTCAACATGAGGATGTCTGACGATGAAGGGCTTCGGTTAATGGGACTGAATGATTCGACAGTGGCTCGCCAAGTTCCGGGCGCGGATGGGCCTGACGACAGAATTGTGATGACTCAGGAATCGGTGAAATGCACTTTGTTCGTCCGCGCTTGACTGGCGGCTGTTTTGGGCAACGTGACCGTGAGTCCGTCCCTGAAGAACCGGGCGCTGACTTTGACTGCGGCCACGAGCACCGGAAGACGCGGTGTCTGTGAGCACGAGCTGTGGCAACGTTGAGCATGGTGAAACCGCGTACCCTGATCAGCGGGCTGAGCCTGGCGTTCTTCGGAAATGTGGATCTGATCGCCGGCGACCTGCACGACGATGTCGTCGGGGTTGATTCCCGATAAGTCCATAAGAATCTCGCAGGTCGCCTCTGTTTCCGCGCGATCGAACGCCGGATTGAATTCCGTGAGGGGCCCGTGCTCGCCGTTCCCACCGGCCGACAATCGCTGCGGCAGATGGTCGAATTCCTTTCTGAGCCGGCGAAACGGAGAATCAACCGGGGCAGCCGAACTCGGACGCAGGGGAGGCAGGGGCCTGAGCATGATCTCACTCCCAGAGTGAGTCGTGAAGAACGACATGGATTGACGGGAATGCGCGAACCGAGCCGAGTGATTTCTGCCGGCATGGCCTGATGTTGATCAACGGTGATCGGAACTCAGCCGAGGACTTTTGAGTTCAAATGATTCGGCCCAGTGGTGACGATCTGCGACGGGATAAAACGGTGGCTCGGGTTGTGGAGTGCCGGCTGCGGTTCGGACGCTTTCCAGAAGTGTTGCCAACCCCAGCGGTCGGGGGAGGATGCTGGCAACCGGCAGCGACGGTCCCTGGACGAGACCTGGCCAGAGTTGCGATGGCGCGCTCAGTAAGACGCTCGTTTTGCGGGGAATCGGCTCTTCTCGCAGGTAGGCCAGGACGCCTTCCCCGCCTCCCCAAGGCAAATCCCAATCGAGAATCAGAACGTCGGGTGTTTCAACCTGCAATAACTCAAGGCATTCCAGGCCGTGTGCTGCCGTCGTGACTGCGAATCCGCAGTTTCGCAAAAAGGAGGCGTACGTATCACGGAACAAGGGGTTGCCCACGGCGATTAAAATGGAACTGGTCATGAACGTCTCCAGCGAGCATGAACGAACAATGAAGCGGCAATCAATAACAATCGTGGGCCAGCGAGGTGTTGCCGCTATGAATATCGTAACAGTCCCCCATCGTTTGGCAGTCGGAGAGTATTTGACAGGGCGTGTCGGGAGTATGCCTACAGGCAGTGTAAGGAAACCGCGATTTACCCGTGCGTTTTGGTTCTGTAGAATTTGATCAGGTGAAACAGCGATGTGCAGAAAATGCAGGCGTCAGGGGGGCCAGCCCACCGGTTGATCCTGTTTCATTTTGGGCACGGCCCTGTCCCACGTCGACGAAAATAAAGCGCTCCGTCACCGTTGTGGCCGAGTTAACTC
>JAFEBR010001110.1 GCA_018242565.1 Planctomycetota bacterium
CGGCGACGGCGTCTTTCAGATTCGGATCTCCCCGGCGGAGGAAGTGCGTCTCGGGCAGAAAGTCCCCACCCTGCGTGTGCAAGCGGACGGCCGCCAGCCCTTCGCTGGAAATCAGGGCCTTGGAAAGTTGCGGCTTGGGTGCCTGCGCCAAGTGCTCCGCGGCAGCCTGCGCCAGTTTCTGCCACTCCGGATCGCGCGTCGCATACCATTTCAACAGGGACTTATGCTGCGCGGGCGAGCGCTGCTCGGCGGGCCGGGCCAGTGCTTCCAGTACGGGTTGAGGCACGCCGGAACCGGCCAGTTCCGTAGCTGCGGGCTGGGGGGCCGTCGTCACCGACAAGCGGGTCCGTCCAAAGTTGTGTTGATCATTGCCCTGGAAGACGAGGGTGAACGTCAGCACCGAGCCTTCCGGCGAACCGACGGGAGCCTCAAGTTCATACGCGGCCGCGTGGTCTTTGCCGAACTGCGGATCGACGGCCCACCCGCTGTTCGGGTTGTCGTCGATGGTCGCGGCAATGGGCAACCCCGGTTGCTCAAAGGTGGCGCGCGGATTCTTCAGCTTGATGCGGACCGCAGTCGCCTCGGCGGTCGCACCGGCGGCGGGCTGGGGTGCAATGCTCACCCGGAAATCGGTGAGGTCGAAGTTTCCATTTCCAGCCCGCCCCGGCCCCCCCTGCACCAGCGACGGGTCGGCGAGCGCTTCAATTCGGATGCCGGTAATCCCCGTGAGAGTCGTGGGGACCACAAAGGTATAGGTATCGAATTTCGGATTCGTTCCGGTGGCCCGTAACGATCCATCGGGCAATGGGGTCAGCGTGGCCCCACCCGCCGATTTTGCCGTCTGCGGCTCGAGCACGATCCACGACACATTCGCCACCGTCCCTTTCCCGGACTTCTCCCACTCGGCCAGACGCCCCGCCAATTGTTCGTTTTCATATTTTTCGAGAGCCGCGACAAACGGTTTGTGCCGTTCTTCAAACGCGCCCCGTGCGACTCGATACCCCTCGGGATCCAAGTCGAGTTCGACTTCGCTGCGGACGGTCGTGGTGAAGGTGGATAACAGCCGATAGTAATCGCGCTGCGGGATGGGGTCGTACTTGTGATCGTGGCAACGGGCACAGCCAATAGACAGCCCCAGCATCGCGGAACCAATCGTGGACAGCATGTCATCCATCTCGTCGTAGCGATGCTTCTCAACTTCGTTGGCGGTGATCTGCGTACTGTGAACCCCCGCCGCCAGGAAACCAGTCGCCATCAGCGCCAAGTTTTCCGTGGGCGCGAATTCATCGCCGGCAATTTGCCATTTCACAAATGTGTTGAAGGGCAGATCCTGGTTCAGAGCCTGGATCACAAAGTCACGGAACATGTAGGCGGTCGGCCGATCGTAATCGTGCTCGAATCCGTGGCTTTCGGCGAACCGCGAAATGTCGAGCCAATGCCGGGCCCAGCGTTCCCCGTATTGGGGACTGGCCAGCAAACGATCGAGTAGATTCCCCCAGGCGTTGGTGCTCGTGTCATTCAGAAACGCTTCGACCGCCTCGGGAGGGGGCGGCAAACCGACGAGATCGAAATAGGCCCTGCGGATGAGGTGCGACCGGTTGGCCCGATCCTGCAACGTCAGTCCCTGGGCTTCGAGTTTCTGCAGAATGAACTTGTCGATGGTCGTCTGAACCCGCTGGGGGGCGCGAACAGTCGGTTCAGCGACCGACGACAACGGGCGAAAAGACCAGAACTCGCGGGAGGCCGGGGCAATCGTGGTTTTCGTCCAGGGCTTCGAGGCTTCACCTTCGGCTGATTTCTCGCGTGCCGGGTCCGCAGCATTGTCTGCCGTCAGCCAGGCAACGGGAATCAACCATAGCGCCAGGATCACAGGAAGAACACGGATCAGTCGACGGCCGCCAGCAACTCGCACCATGAAGTCTGTATCCTCTACCGAGCCATCAAGTCAGATTTCGCCGGGACACCGCGGCCCCGATCACGGAACTCACGGTGCCGTCTTGGACTTACTAATGAGACACAACATTGTTTGTCGCAGTTCAAGAGCGGGGATGCAAGGATCAGTCGCGACTGATGGATAACTCATCCGCGCATTAACCCGACACCAAGCCGGCGCTACCTCGCACGGGTCGCCTCGGTCGGATGAAACGTGCCTTGGCGCACGTCTCTTGCATTGCAGCCACCGCCACCAGCAATTGACGACCTGAAACTCCACTTTCCGCCGCAGAGGGCATTTCGTCCGTTCTTTCGAGCGGAATTTGTCGACGGCCGAAAAAACCCGGGTGAAACGCTCGCTTCCCGCACGTTGACAGACCGAAAACGATACTGGTATCATAGAATGTTGATGCGTTTTCCGGAGATCCAAAACACCGATCCCGTCGTCTGCGTTCGACATGACGAGGCAGAGGTGTCAACACACGCTCGTTTTCCAAAAAGGCTTTACGCATGCTTGTCATACCTGGTCAGCGCGGACTCGATAATTGCGATGGGATTGTGTCGCGTCGTGAATTGCTGCGAGTGGGGGGCTCGGGACTGATCGGCCTGACCCTCGCCGATGTGCTGGCCCGCGAAAGCCAGGCCAAGGGGACGACCACGGGCGGTCCCGGTTTTGGCAAAGCCAAGAGTGTGATTCTGGTCTACCTGCAGGGGGGCCCCAGCCATCTCGATCTGTGGGATCCCAAAGACAACGTCCCCGACAACGTCCGGAGCGTCTTCAAACCAATCGACACCAAGCTGCCCGGCGTGCAGTTCACCGAAATTCTGCCGAAGCTGGCGCAGGTGAACGACAAGTTCACGATGATCCGCTCGATGAGCTATACGCCCATCGGCCTGTTCAATCACACCGCCGCGATCTACCAACTGCATACCGGCTACACGGCTGATAAAGTCAGTCCGTCGGGCCAGTTGGAGCCGCCCAGCCCCGCCGACTATCCCACGATGGGCTCGAACATCATCCGGTTGAAACCGCCGGAAGTGCCGATGCTCCCCTTCGTGATGATGCCGCGGCCGCTGCAGGAGAGTAACGTGATCGGTAAGGGAGGCACCGCCGGCTTTCTGGGCCGGGCCTACGATCCGTACACGCTCTACCCGGCGGGCGACGACATGGATCTGGCCAAGATGGAACGGATCGCCATCGATGACCTGAAGCTGCGGGCGGAAATCTCGTCGGCACGCCTGGAACGTCGGGCACGCCTGCGGGATGTGATCAACGCCGGCATGCCGGCGCTCGATCAGGCCGTCAGCAAGTCGGCCATCAACGAGTACTACGGCAAAGCCCTGGGCCTGGTCCTGTCGGGGCGAGCCCGCGACGCGTTCGATCTCAGTAAAGAGTCCGAGGAAATGCGCGAGCGGTATGGCAAGAACACGTTCGGTCAAAGCTGCCTGCTGGCTCGCCGACTGGTGGAAGCGGGGACCCGATTCGTGGAAGTCATCTGGCCGAAGGTGGCCAATTCCGACAACCACTCGTGGGACCATCACGCCGGACTGTCGACCCGCATGAAGACCCAGTCGGGCCCCATGCTCGACGCCGGGTTGTCGTCGCTGATCGCCGACCTGGATGAAAAGGGAATGCTGAAGGACACGCTCGTTGTGGCCCTGGGCGAATTCGGCCGCAGCCCGATCCGCGGTGTCAGCACCTCGGGGAACTCGAACCAGGACGATGGTCGCGACCACTGGCCGTACTGCTACACGGCGGTCATGGCTGGTGCCGGCGCCCGTCGCGGGGTCGTGTTCGGCAAGTCCGACAAGACCGCTTCGGCTCCGGTTGAAAATCCGGTGCATCCGATTCAGCTCGTGGCGACGATTTACCACAGCGTCGGTTTGGACCCGTCGACGATTATCTACAATCATCTCAACCAGCCTCGCGAAATGGTGCAGGCGGAAGTCGTGGATGGCCTGTTGGCCTGATGCGACGCAGGACCGACACGGTTCAACACCGTGCGGCCCGATGCGGCACAACGTGCCGAGTTGGTTTTTCAAATTCCGCTTCGCGATCGGACGTCCGGTCGCGAAGCGTTTTTTTTGCACAGATGACGGCCATCGGCACGTGGCCCGCCATCCGTGGGCCGATGGCTACTGATTCAAGAAATAGAGCACAATGTTGACGCCGATGCGGACGGCGTCTTCGTGGATATACCCGGTACAGGCCACTGACGCCTGGCGCTCGAGCGCGCAACTGATGTCGTATTTGGAATACACGATCACGTAGCGGCCGTTGATCTCGATCCCTTCCAGAAACGGTTCGACCTGCCGGACCGCCACCTGCACGGCCGTGTTTCCCGGGGTGGCGTCGGGTTCACGGCGTTTGACGGTTTTCAGGTCGTGCCCCAGTTTCGCGCTGAACATCTCATGATCGATTGGGATCCGCTTGAGGGGTTGATCGGGAAACAGTTGCTTCACCAGCGTGCGGAAACTGCGATCGAAACCGGGAGTCCCGCAGCACGCGTCGGCGAACAGCACGCCCCCCTGATCGATGTACTTCCGCAACATTTCCAGCTCGTTGCGGTTGAGATTGAAATCGTTACGGCCATGCATGTAGACCATTGAGGTCTGAAAGAGCTTCGGGTCAAGAATCTGCAGGTTTCGCGGGTTCGTGGTTACGGTCGCACCCGTCGTGCGATTGAGCGCCGTCAACAGGTTCTTCAGGGCCTGCGGTGCGGCATCCCAGTCGCCCGTGTAGCGGATCTTCTTGATCTCCAGAATGTCGCGCTCGACTCGGTCGGGTTCACTCTCGATCAGCGCCTGTTCCTGCTGTTCAAGCTTTTTCAGAATTTCGCGGCCCGTCACGTAGGCCACGATATTCACCCCCACCCGCGTCGCCTTGTCGATCATCGAGACCAGCGACTGCGGGCGGTTCGGCACTTTGAACGAGGTGATCTTGTCCCACAGGCACGACAAATCATGAGGCGAATAGATGATGCTGGTGCGACAGCCGACATCGACGCCCCACAGTTCGACCGACGGAGTTCCCGATTCCGGATCGACCAGGTTGTACTCGCTGCGATAAACGGGGTGGTCGGCGGTCAGTTTCTTCAACTGCGTTTCTGACGGCGGATACATCTGCCGTACGAGATCGCGGACCGCATCGTCAAACGCAGCGCTGCGACAATTGTTGTCGATCAGAATGAAGCCCCCCTGCAGGACATACTCTTTAAAGAGTTCGAGATCCTGGGGGGTGAACTGCGGTGCCTCGGAACCGCTGATGTAGAGAATGGGCGCCTGCATCAGATCGGCGAGATCGGCATGGGCCAGTTCGACCGTCTGCCAGACCAAGAGTTTCGGCCATTTCGGCAGATTGCTGATGTGCTGGGTGAGGTTGCGAATATCACTGGGGTGCCGATTCCAGTCGAGACTGGCCAGGTCGCGTCGTCGGCCATCCTGTGGACCGTGCTGCAACTTGTTGATCAGTACGGGCGCCAGCCCCTTCGAGAGAAACAGTAAGGCGAAACTCGTGCTGCGCACCGCGCTTTCGCCATCTTTCCAGGTCCCCAGAAACTGCTGCTGGGTGGCGATCAGGTGCGCGGCCCCGGCCCGATACCAGTCGTGTTTCTGGCCACGTGAATTGACGAAAAACCGCTTGCCACTGAACCGGCCGGCCCGTTCGAGGCCGTACAGATAATAGAGCAGCCAGCGGCCGTCATTGGGATTCACTCGCACGGCGAAGTTGCGTCCCAGCCAGGCGCAGGCGTCTTCCAGCGGCTTGTCGATTTCGGGATCGCCACAACAGTTCGGGGTCCCGTCGGCCTTCAGTTCCTTTTCCCCCATCCGGACCATGGCCTCGGTAATGACCAGCGTGGCGATACCGGCGACAGTCATGCTGCCGGTCCCGCCCCCCTGGTTTTTGGGGGTGTTATAACTCCAACTGCCGTCGCCATTCTGTGTCGAGATCCAGTGGTGCCGGGCTTTCTTCCAGACTTCCAGGGGAATGGCCACCCCCATTTCCTGGGCTTCGCGCAGGCCCAGCACGGCGAACTGGGCGTTACTGCGATCCCCGAGGGCGATGCCTCCCATCCCCTGGTTGTACGTCCACGACCCCACGTTGGGGCCACCGCGCACCTGCGAATTGACCAGCGTATTGGCCAATTCGGTGACACGGGGCAGGTCTCGTTTACCGTCTTTCGCCGCGGCGAACACCTGGATCATCAGCGAGATTTCATAGGTCAACGTCGGCGAGGGCTGGTTCCTTAACCAGGTCAGCCCTTTGTCCACTTTCGGATCGTTGAGGGGCACACCGGCATTGAGCAGTGCCAGCAGCGCCAGCGATGAATCGCCGATCACATGCTGGTCTCCCGGCAGGGCCCAAGAACCTTCCGGATTCTGTGCCGAGAGAATCGCCTGTTTTGCCCGTTCGATGGAGTCGACGACTTCCCGGGCCGTGATATCGGCCGAGAACGCGGAAGAGGCCCACGATCCTCCGACCACGCACAGCAGTATCCAGGCAGTTCCTGTTTGCCACCAAGTTCGGCACATCACGCTTGCTCCTGGAAATCACTCGCGGCCTGGGCCCCCACAGGACCGACTCCTGCCCCAGTCAGCTTACCACAATTCACAAAATATACGTCAGCGAGTTTTTATTCCCCGCCAGACGCAGATGGATCTGCCTGTCATCACGGGCCGTGATGTCGTCTCGACACGCGTTCGGTTCGACATCCCGCGGCTCACGACTCAGTGTCCGGGGGCGGAGGCCGCCGGGGCAGGCGCGGCGGGCGTTGGCGTGCGCCAGTCGCTGAACGCCTGGATCACATAATAAAAGACCGGGGTCAAGAAGATGCCGAATAACGTCACCCCCAGCATCCCGCTGAAAACCGCCGTCCCCAGAGTCCGCCGCATTTCAGCCCCGGCCCCCGAAGCCACAACCAGCGGCACCACCCCCAGAATGAATGCAAATGACGTCATGATGATCGGCCGCAACCGCAACTGACAGGCTTCGAGGGTGGCATCGCGCCGCGGCACCCCCG
>JAFEBR010001111.1 GCA_018242565.1 Planctomycetota bacterium
TCGCCGTGTCAGGAGACTTCGCTGCATTCGCAGAGGACGTATGCCATCTCGTCCGACCAGCGACACCTGTCGGCCTGTTGGGGACGTGGCACTCGACCGCACTTTTGCATTTTTAAGAGGGGCCCTAAATCATGAAGACCGATTCCTCACTGCCCAAGTTCTTGCAGCGGTTCATGTCGCAGACGCCGGTGCTGTGCGGTCTCGTCTTGGCAGCCAGTCTTCAAATGTCCAGGCCTCTGCTGGCGGACGAACCCGCGGCTCCGATTAAAGTGTCAGGCCAAGCCGAGGGGGCCTGCCAGGAACTGGCGGCACCGACAGTCGATGCTCGTACCGAAAAATCGGCCAACCCTGCAAAACAACCCGTCGCAAAACGGACCGTCATGCCCGTAGCCGCCACACGACGATTTGTACCCCAGGTTCCGGCCTCAAGTGAAGGCGAATCATCGGCAACCACGAATGTACAATCCGCCGAGGCGTTTGAGCGTGCTCTGCAAAACTCACACATCTCCAACCTCGAAGCCAGTATGCGGATTCGCGCCACGGCCATTAAGCCCGACGCTCTGCGACGGGTGCGGATCGACCGTTTGACCGCTCAACAGTACTTCGCCAACACTTCACGATACGTGCACCTGGGTGCCGACCCGCTCTATCAGAACGTGGATGTCGCTTACGCTCCCATGTACCAGTTCCAGCACCACCCGATTTACTTTGAAGATCCGAACCTGGAACGATGTGGTCACTCCCTGGGTTGCTGTACACAGCCGCTCTGGTCGGGAATTGAATTCTACGCCAACGTGGCGCTGTGCCCGTTCAAGATGTGTGTCACGTGTCCTTGTGACCTGGTCTACCCGCAAGCCGATTGCACACCGTACACGCGGTATTCCTGCATCGACAACATTTGGGGCCCCTACCCCAGTCGCTGAACGTCATTCGGTCGACTCATGGCCCGCCTCGCGCGACTACGGAAAAATCTCCAGCCGGAAATGCAACGTCTGACGTACAAGGCGGGCCAATTGTTCAGCCAAAGTCGCCGAGGCCAGGCGAATCTTAGCCCGTCCGCGGGCTCGTAAAGACAGCGGGCATGCGGACGGGTCGACCGCCACTCGGGCCTGATACGAGGTCTCGGCCAGGCTGATCTGTCCCGATTCCTGGCGTCGCACGGCGGTCTCGCGATCACCCAGCAACTCGACCGGCACGAGTTCCAGGTTCATGGCGGCAATCTCGGTGACGCGCCCCGACAGAATCTGCCCAGGAAACTGATCGAGCAGAATTCGTACGGGCTGCCCGGGCTGCACAAGTTCAATCTCGGACTGACTGATGATCAGCGTGGCAGCGCTCTCGTCAGGAGCCCCGACCGCACAGAACAGGGTTCCCGGCTCGAGCCAGCAACCCGCATTGCGGGAATCCTGCGGCATACCCGACCAGGCGGGCAAACCCGCCCCCGGATCTTGAGACCGGGGCAAATTCGGGGGTGGCAGTATGACCCCGGCACACGGTGCCGTCAGTTTCAGTTGAGCCGCGTCCTGTTGTCGATGCCGCAATGCGTCCTGTGCCTCGGCGAGTTCTTCGCGGGCCGCGGGAATGCTCTTCGAGGCGAGCGGGTCAACCGCCTGACGGCTCTCCAGATTCCGCAGACGAATCTGCAAGCGGGCCGATTCCCGTTCGAGCTTGTCGATGTCACGGGCAAGTTGCAGGTTCTCGAGTTCGGCGATCTGATCGCCAGACTGCACGGGAGTGCCCACCGGCAGGCACGTCAGCAAACGGCCAGGGACGGTCACGTGCACACTTTGGGATTCAGCCCGTTGGATAAAAGCCTGAGTGGTAATGTTCTGCGGAATGGGCAGCAGCAAGGCACCCGCAGCAACCAAGGCCAGCAGGGCGACGGACCACAGCATCCGGCCGCGATGAATGGGTGAATGCATGAGCGTCTCGCGAAGAGAAACCAGGAACTGGCGGGTCGGAACCACAATCCAGCCAATCAAAATAACCACAATGAACAACAAACCGAGCGAGCGCAGGGACATTTCTGTAAACCAGCGCCAGCAGACCCACAAGATCGTGAGCACGATGAAAGCCCGATAGGCCGCCGCCAGCACACCGTACAAAAACAGCCACCGCGCTGTGCGGGGCTGTTCTTCCAACTCATCGGGATAAGACTGCGCTGTAAGCCAGTTCACGACGGATTGTTCGAGAACCCGCGATGAGCGTTCGGCCAGATTGGGGAGCTCAAACCAATCCGAGACCAGGTAATACCCGTCATAGCGCAACAGGGGGTTACCGTTAAATATCAGGGTTCCGACGGAACACACCAGCACGACATCGAACCAGATCGCATTCCAGAGTCCAGGCTGAGTGAGCCACCAGAAAAACAGGCCGAGTGACGCCAACACGAATTCCACAATGATCCCGGCCGCGGAAATCAGCAGTCGGGGCCGTTTCTCGCGCAGCATCCACGCATCAGAGACATTGCAATACAGACAGGGAGTGAACACCAGCAACAGCACTCCCATTTCATGGCACTCAACGCCATAGTGGCGGGCCGCCAGTGCGTGCCCCAGTTCATGCAGCACCTTCGTAATGAACAGGGTGAACGCGAGCCAGCCTAATCCGGATGGCGTCAGAAACGCTCGAAATTCGGGCACCCGTGTCTGAATGCGATCGAACTGCGAAATCAATAACATCAGTGCAGCCAACATGAGTCCCAATGCCAGCAGACAGGCAGGCGCGGTAAAGCACCAACGACACCACGGATAAAGTCGTTTGAGCCAGGGATCCGGGTCAAATCCTCGAAATTGTATGGCGAGTGGATTCAGGAACTTGCCCCAGAATGACCGCCGGGCCACAGACTGCTGCATTTCGAGCAACCAGGTCGACTGACCCGGTGTGTCGGCGAGAATCAATCCGGTGCGATGCAGGTGCGCGAGGTATGACTGCAATCGCGGCATTCCCAGCAGAGTCGGCGCAAAACGGGATTCAAACTGCTGCTGCAGGTCGGCAAGGCTGCGTGTACCATCCAGATGCGAGAGTATGAAGTACTCTTCGTCCGTGAGCTGAAAGTACTCGAGGGCCACCGGATCCTTGATCCGCCAACAACGGCGTCCGCGAACATCGAGTGCCAGAACCACCAGGTCCGGACGCATCCGCAAAGGCAACAGACGCTGCGCCGATACGCTGGAAGTTGCAGAGGACGACACGGGAAACTCCCGGAAAAGTCGCGTTACTTGCCCGAGGATTCCGGGAGAATGGTCATATTGCCGCGAAGTCCGGGGCGCA
>JAFEBR010001112.1 GCA_018242565.1 Planctomycetota bacterium
TCGAGATGATCGCCCACGCAACAAAAGCGCGACGAATCCAACGACGAACAGTCGACGCCTTTCGCTTATTGGGAACTGTGGGAGCAGTCACAAAGCCACCGCTGTTGTCGAACGCCAAAGGTAACCCGACGGCGGCCAAGAACCTTTGATTTCACAATCCGCCCGATCCGCCGCTCGGGTTGACCACATTGTTCGGCAGCCTGGTTGTTAAGCGAACACCATCAAAAGGATTGCTGTGCAGTTATTGATCGCGTGAGCGAGGGTCGGGGCGACCAGTGACCGCGAGTGGTGGAACGACCACGCAAGCAAAATGCCATAAACGAAGATCGCGGGAATGTTGTAGGGATCAGAAAAGTGAACCACCCCGAACAGTAGCGAACTCAAGATCAGACCCGGCCAGAAAAATCCAGCGGACTTAAATTTGCTAAATAGATAACCACGAAAGAATATCTCTTCCGCAACCGGAGCACCAATTCCGCCGAATAACAGAAAAATGATCTTAGTGGCGGACGGCATTGCATTTGCCGTATCCCAAGGGCTTGGCGGCGCTTTTCCAAGCACTGCCTCCAGGCCCCAACCATACAGGTAACCAAAGACCAGAAGCACTAAGGCACAGAGCACGCCCGTGACGACATCGCCCCAGCGAGCTCCTGCAAAAAGCGGAGGTAGCGAATGGCCGCTCAGATTTGCGCGGTGGATTCCCACCAAGCCGATGCAGCCAAAGGCCAACTGCATTCCTGCTAAAAGCACGGCCAGCGTCAACGCATTCTTGATCAGCTCAGGCAATGTGGAAATCAGACCACTGGAGCCACCTCGCATTCCCCGAAATTCGTATCCCAGGACACGCATTTGAGAAATAACATCTGGAATCTCGGGGTGCTGTCGCAGTCCCTGATACTCTACGCGGACATGCAGTTCCGTGTCGTCTCGCTGAATCTGGCAGGCGATGACATCCGGCTGAGCGAGAGCCCAGCTCCTCAAAGCCGAATCATCTCCATGGATCGTTGCCACCACGAAGTTCATTTCCATGAAAGATCTTGCCCGAGTGACGATGAACGGCGCGGAGAGCAGCGCACCGATGACGATGGCCGCCAGCAGGCTGAAGTAGGCCTGCAGGCAAAGTTTCAGGAGTAGTCTCGTTTGGATTTCCGACAGGATCAATCGAGGCGAGAAACGTCGGTGATGATTAGTCATTCAAGTGCCAACGCGTAATGCTCTCGCCATTGAAGCGCTGATCGTGAGACATGATTGTGGTTCGTGCCGAACAGGTATTCGACCGCCGAAGTGCGGTAAAGGCCTATCACACTTCGGCGGTGCCACATGGACTTGCGAACTTCGATGTGTCAACTGCGATATGCGTTGCGACGGAGCGCTGGTCGATGTTTATTGCGACTCCGCTCGGGGCTCCCGTGCTATGCCGCGGTCCTCACAAACCCGATTTTATCCGCCCCAAACCGCCCCCGCTACCTCAAATCAGCGAAACCAGACGAGCCGAGAGTACTCGACCTGGTGGCCAACACCTGGGCCGCGAAACATCGGTGCGTATTGAGGTCATTCGATCTTGGCGACATGGGGGTGTTTGATCCGACTCTGAGCGCGGAAGCCCTCAAGGGAGCGAGATTCGGAGCTTTCTTCCAGGCACGCATATGGAGTGCGTCCGTCTGCGGCTCAAGGACATCGACCGGAAGCGGGGAACGATTACGTCTGTACTGCGCAAAAAAAAGTGGGGCGTCCGGGATCTCTCCCGCACGCCCCACTTCGATTCGAACTTCCGCATTGAGCAGAGACTGCTCCCGGTCGTGTTCAGCTCAACTTCACCGCCGTCGACGCGAAATACACGCTGCCGTTGTTGTTGATATCTGCCACCAGGTTGGCAAACACGGCTTCTCGGCCACCGGCGACATCCGACACCCCCGTATTGCCGAGGTTGCTGGACGCCTGGGTGATCAGGGCACTGACCGTCGCCACGCCGCTGCCGTTACCCAGGGTACTGTGGAACGACAGCAATTGAGTCGCGTCGATCAGCATGCTTCCCGTGATCGCGGCCTGCTTGACGTTCAGGACCAGGCAGGCGAGTTGGGCCGACAACTGGGCCGAGTAATTCGACGAACTGCCGGTCGTGGACAGCCACGACTGAAACGCCGCGGTGCTGGCGAACGAGGTGACCGAGGTCCCATCTGCATTTCGCAGAGCGACGACGTTCGCCGCGATTTGCGAGTTCAAGTACTTCAGCAACGCGCCGCTGCCGGAGTTCAAGAGGCTTGTTCCCGTGGAGCTGCCCCAGTAGGTCAGAGCGTAGGCGCCCGTCTGCTTGCCCGATCGCGTCGAGTCGGTGTTCGTCACTGTCGCGGTCTGAGTGAGCGCGCTGCTGGCGAAATTGCCGGCTGCTGACGTGTCGGCGAAATTGACCACTACTTGGTGTGCGGTACCCGCGGCACTACCCGCCAGGCCCGCCGTCAGGGTGAAGACCCGCTTGGCCCCCGAGGCTGTCACAGCGATCGCTCCGGTGAACAACTGGCCGTCAATCGTCACAGTCACCACCCCGGCATTGACGGTGGCCGCAGAATCGATGTTGGAAACCGTCGCCACGATCTTCAACTGACCGGCAGCCGTTCCGGTGGCCGGGGTCGCCGTCAAGGCAATCGCGGTCCGGGCACTGACAATCGTGTCGGTCACCGTTCCCTGAGCGTCGGCGTAGTTGCCGGCCTTGTCATGGAAGGTCCAGGTATCGGTGTACTGCCCCGCGGCGGTGTGTGCGGTTCCCGTCAGCGTCAGCCCAGTCAGATTCGCGTTGTTTAAGCCTTTCGCACTGCCGGTCGCGACATGCGACTTGTTATCGAAGGCGACACGGTAACCCGTCACGCTGATCGTGGCGGCAGCCTGTTGAATCGTATCCACGATCGTTCCGGACACACTGTTGTAGTTCCCGGTCGTGTCGGCGAACGTCCAACTGTCTGTGTAGGTCCCCGCATTTGTGTGCTTCGTGCTCGACACAGTGAGCCCTGTCAGCTTCACGCCGTTCACGCCGGTGACCGTGCCGGTTGCGGTGTGGGCCAGCGTATCGTAGACGACGTTGTAATTACTGATCGAGATGTTCGCGTCGGCTTTGCTGATGGTGTCGGTGATCTGACCGCGAACCGTGTTGTAGTTCCCCGTGGCATCAGTAAACGACCACGAGTCGATGTAGACCCCCGCCTTGGTGTGAGTACTGCCGGTAACCACCAGGCCTGCCAGCGATTCGCCGAGGACGCCGGTGACCGTTCCCTTGGCGGTGTGGGCCTGGGCATCGTAGGTCACACTGTACCCGCTCAGGTTGATCGTTGCATCGGCCTTGTTGATCACGTCCACGATATTGGCACTGGCACCGAAATAGTTACCGGTCGGGTCACGGAACGCCCAGGTATCGTAGTACGAACGAGCGCTCGTATGAGCCGTCGTGCTCAAATCGAGACCGGCCAAAGCGACACCGTCGACACCGGTCACCGTCCCCTGGGCCATGTGAATTTTGCCATCGAACGTGGCATTCGCCGGGATCACGGTGATCGTGGCAGTTGCCCGGCCAATCGTGGTGCCCACCCAACCGGTCGCGTCGCGGTAGTTACCGGTCGTATCGGTGAAGTACCACTGATTGTTGTAATACCCGGCGTTGGTGTGGGTGGACAGGCTGAGATCCATTCCGTCCAGCGCTTCCCCATTCACCCCGGTCGCCGAACCCGTCGCGGTGTGGGCAGTCGCGTCATAGGTCACCTTGAATCCCGTCAACGAGATCTTGGCGTACGCCTTGCGAATCACATTGGTGACAAACCCGCTGGCATCCGCGTAATCGCCCGAAGCATCGTGGAAAGTCCAGTTATCGTGGTAGACCCCGGCGTGCGTGTGCGTGGTGTCCAGCACCAGCGAGGACGTCAGATCGACGCCGCCGACACCGGTCACCATCACCGGTAACGTGTGAGCCGTGCCGTCGTACGTGTAGTCATACCCTTCATAATCTTCCATTTCCTCCCAACCGTCGTTGTCGTTGTCGTTACACAGGAATTGGGCGTTGGCCTGGTTGACGGTCAGCACGCCAGAGGTCAGGTGCACTTCGTAATCGCTCAACAGGCCGGTTCCATCCGCCACAAGTCCGGCGATGACATAGGTGCCAACGTGAGCCACTCCCGTATTGCCGTCGCTGCTGTACGCAATCGCCAGGTTTTCCCCGTTCACTCCGGTTTCGATCGTCGTCCCGAGGTCAGCCGCCAGATCGGCGGGCGAGCCATAGGTCTGGGCATCATTGGCAATCGTGTAATTCACGACCGCCTTGTTCACGGTCAGGGTGCCATTGGTCAGCGTGATCGTGTAGTCGCTGAGCAATCCGGTACCATCCGCCAGAGTCCCAGTGATATCGTAGGTTCCGACGTGCGCGGTCGAGGTGTCACCGGCACTGGCGTAAGTGATCGCCAGATTCTCGCCGTTGATTCCGGTCGCAATCGTGGCCCCCAGTTCGATCGTGAAATCGGCGGGCGAGCCATAAGGCTGACTGACATTGCCAATCTGGAAGTTGTTGTTCCCGACGGCACCGTTAGTCGGACCGTTGGTGTTTCCCAGCACCGCCTTGTTGACGGTCAAGGTGCCGTTGGTCAGATTCACCGTGTAGTCACTGGCCAAACCACTGCCATCCGACACGGTTCCGGTGATGTCGTAGGTTCCGACATGGGCCGTGGCTGTGTCACCCACACTGCCGTACGCGATCGCCAGGTTTTCACCGTTCACACCCGTATTGATCGTCGTCCCCAGGTCGCTGGCCAGATTGGCGGGCGAACCGTACGTCTGACTGTCGTTGCCGATCGTGTAGTTTACGACGGCCTTTTTCACCGACAGCGTGCCATTCGTCAGGTTCACCGTGTAATCGCTGGCAAGTCCACCGCCGTCCGACACGTTCCCGGTGATGTCGTAGTTGCCGACGTGGGCCGTGGCTGTGTCACCCACACTGCCGTACGCGATCGCCAGGTTTTCACCGTTCACACCCGTGTTGATCGTCGTCCCCAGGTCGCTGGCCAGATTGGCGGGCGAACCGTACGTCTGACTGTCGTTGCCGATCGTGTAGTTCACGACGGCCTTATTCACCGACAGCGTGCCGTTCGTCAGGTTCACGGTGTAGTCGCTGGTTTCGCCGGTCCCATCCGACACGACACCGGTAATGGCATACTTGCCGGCGTGTGCGGCCGTCGTGTCCCCCACACTGGCGTATGAAATCTTCAGGTTCTGACCATTTACACCCGTGTTGATCGTCGTCCCGAGGTCGGCCGCCAGGTTTGCAGGCGAACCGTACGTCTGGTTATCGTTGCCGATCGTGTAGTTCACGACGGCCTTATTCACCGACAGCGTGCCGTTCGTCAGGTTCACCGTATAGTCACTGGCCAGGCCCGTGCCATCGGACACCGTGCCGGTGATGTTGTAGTTGCCCACATGGGCCGTCGCCGTTGCCCCCGAACTGGCGTAGGAAATCTTGAGATTTTCACCGTTCACGCCGGTGCTGATCGTCGTCCCCAGGTCGGTCGCCAGATTCGCGGGCGAACCGTACGTCTGGCTGTCGTTAGCGATGGTGAATTTGAGTGTCGCCTGGCTGATATTGGCCGTCGTAGACGGTAGAGTCAGCGTGTAATCGGCGGCTTGAGCGCCGCTGATCGTCGGCCCAGAGACAGTGATCGTAATCGCATTGCCCACATGGCTGCTGGCAAACGTGCCGACGGCTGTGCCGCCGAGCGTCACCGTATCGCCACTCACCACCCCCGACAAAGCCGCACTGGACGTGTTCAACGTCGCATTGGTTTTGCCGTCATACGTCTTGTTGCCGGCATTCATGCCGGTCACCGTCAGAGCCTTTTTGGATACGGACAGGCTGTTGCTGGACGAAGTGCTCTTGGAGAACTTCCCCGTCACCCCCGCGTACACGGCATCAACATGGTAGCTGCCCGCATCCAGTCCGTTGGCATGCGTGGCGGTCAAAGTGAGCGATGCCTTCTGGCTGCCTGAGACAGTCGCCAGCGTGGCCGAGCCAAGGGTCGTCAGAATTGTTCCATTATTATCAACCTCATAGAAAGTCACCGCCCCGGTCGGCGTTCCCGACGTCGCAGCAACAGTGGCCGTAAAGGTTGTCGAATCGCCGTATTGCAGGCTGGATGAACTGGACAGCGTCGTCGTCGTGGAGTTCGCCACCTGCAAGTTGATGATCCCATCCGAGCCGTTTTTCCTGGCCGAATCGGTGACATTGTATTTAAACGACGCCGATGCTGACGTCCCCGGCACGTACCGGAGCCATCCACTACTCAAATCGCTGGCCGTGACCGACTTGTCGGAATTGATTGTGGCCCACGCTCCACTGCTGAAGAACTGCAGCGACCCGGTCGAACTGCCCGTGACCGGTTTTACCTTCACCGAAGCCAGCGTTGTGTTCGAAGTTTCCGAGTTGCGGAAAGGGAAATCGGCCGCGCTGAACACGTAATTGGCCCCAAAACTCGTCGTGATCGTGTTGCCGGTGTTGGTGAACGACTTGTTATCGTCGTCGTCCGAGTCGCTGAAGGCTTCGGTCGCCAAGGCACCCGACGTCAACCCCTTGGCGGTCACCTGCAACGAAGCCCCGGCGTATTGCGGATCGACATACCAAGACGTCTGCACGCTGCCATCACGACCGGCGGTGACGTCCCAACTCAGAGTGCTGTCACCGAAGGCCGTAATGCCGTCGGTTCGCGCGACCTGCAATTCAATCGTCTCGCCTGGCTGAAAATCCTTCGCGGTCGTGGTGGCATCATTCGCCGCGGTGAACGTCGCCATCGAACCCGGGGAGTAATCCGGCTGATCCGAGATCACGATCGCCGACAGCAACCGTCGTTCTTCCAGAGATTCGCACCGGACCACCAAAGCCTGCGTGGCCAAGATCGTGTCGCGCGTGCGCCGACGGATCGGCGGGCCCGGTCGTGTTCCTTGCCCTGACCGGATTCGAGCCGCGGCTTGTCGCAACATCTTTGCCCAGGAAAAAATCATCGCGTCGCTTTCTGCTGATTCTATGAATCGGTCGTTGGTTTCGTGGCAGTTACTGACGAGTGCCGATGTGTCTGCACAACTCAACCACTCGCGGCATTCCGCCTCGACAGGCATTCGGAACGCCAACTCTCGTTGTGACAACTTTCGCTGAGTCGCCTCTGCCTTACCTGCGTGACTGAATCTCGACGTCCACGCACTCCGAGGATCTTCAGGCGAAAATTCGCACCGTTTGGATCCCCATATTTTTCCTGCTCAATCGCGCGACACCCACGTCCCCGGGTGGAGATAGCAACCACGATGCCAGATCCATCGGGTATTCCCCGACACGGCACACAACCCCATACGAGACAGATCTTTAGCCTTCGCAAAAAAAGCTGGGCGGGTTGTGGTCAACACGGTAGGACAGAACCTGTAAGTGAGTGGCCCCCACCGCACTGTCAAATTGAGACCGGCCCCGCATCGAAATCCCCGCGCCGCGCGTTTTTCAAGATCGCCTGGCACGACGCGATGCGACGGAGTGAAGAGCTGGGGCCGGTATTGCAGAGGGAGGAGCGTCGTGCCATAACCAGCGATCCCCATGACGGTTCACCGCTCATTGGACACTTGTGTTGGAAGGTCGATGCTGGTGCGGGAGCCACGCAGAGCGATCGACCACGGTTACAGCCCGCCGCGCGCTGACCGCCGGGTGCAGGCGACGATCTCGCCGCGTGCTGTGGCCCTCTGGGAGCGTCGCCTTCCGACTCCACAGTTCACACGCACAACAGACAGTAAACCATTGATATGACAACACTTGCGATAGCAGAGCTGAGAAGGCTCTCGGCGATCTCGAGGGCGACAGAACTGTGAGCGCTCAACACGGTCGTGCCAAGGGCCTGTCGGAATTCGCATTATGAGACATGCTTATCTTGACATCTTTTTTATGCGGTCGACTGAAATTTCCAAAGTCCCCACCGGCATGTCGCCTGCCGTCGCGCCACACCAACCGGCCGTATGCCGGTCGAGGCCATGACTGACCGCTACACAGCCGACGTGACGGTGACGTCAGATTGACTGACGGAGGTCGCACGAATTGGAGGCTCGGTGACGCGCGCCCCGCCTGCCCCCCCTTCGCAATGGGGGATTTTTTTGGCGTTGTTTGGGATCCAGCGCGATCGGGCCTGCGTGGATGGGCGTCACCGCACGTCTCTGCGCCCGCCAAACATCACACGCCAGCGAGCCGTCGGGTTCATCCCGGCGGTTTCGGCCCCCGCTCCTGCTTTCGGAGCCATCATCAGTCTCCGCCAATCACACTCTGCTCGTCCGGCCCAGAGCAGAATCGCCGCCTTGATCGCGACCGGCAAAGTGAAACCGCCGTCCCGGTCACAGCCTTAGCTCTCCGGCTATGTTCCGGCCTGCCCCGTGAGGTCGTGCAGGACCTGGTATCTGCCGCTCAAACGTTGTCGCAGTTCGGCGGCCGCGAACCACGACAGTAGCAGGCCCGCGACGACACCAATCCATCCCTGAGACAGAGACCATTCGTCGCCAACCCCCATCGGCCATCGCTGGTAGACGCGAAATCGTGTGAACACCGAACCGGACGCGAGCGCGACACCGAATCCGACCGCGATCGAAAAGCCGGCAAGCATCACGATGACCGAGCGCGTCCAGGGGGCCGGCACGATCGGCGCGGTGGCGAAGACGAGCAGGCCCATTCCGCAGAACAGCGCCCCGGCGATCGGATACCACACCCCGGCGTACCAGATCGCCGCCAGTTCGGGTTTAGTCCGGGCGGCTTCGATCTCCACCGTATCGGCTCCACGGCGGACCATGAATCGTCGCGTCTCGCCGCGCCGGACGGCTTCGAGTGCCACGTCACACTCACCGAAAGTCGGCGGCGAGTCAATCACGTCCCCCTGGCGAAATCCCGCTCGTGCCGCGGGGCTGTCCGGCTGCACGCCAGTAACACGAGCGCGCTGGCCGTCGGCCGGCTCCATGATACTGCCACCCATCACA
>JAFEBR010001113.1 GCA_018242565.1 Planctomycetota bacterium
ATGTGTGGTGCGAGCGTTGGTAACGTTTGCGATTCACGTGTCGCATGCGCTTGAGCTTAACGTCAGCTTGTTGGCCCGGTTCGCGCGGATATCGACAAGCGCCGATTGCGGCGGGCATTGTCTTGGCACACGACACGGCAAAAGCCTCGACAACGAATCCGGTGACGGCTAAAAGCGAGCGCATCAGAATTGTTGGCAGGCGAACTGGCCGCACCACGGCGAAGTTAGAGGAAGCTGTCCAAATTTTCTCATCGAAAAAATCGGCTGTGGAAAGGCGCGCGGATGAGTGACGAAATCAATGACGATGATCCGGACGTCGAGGATGTTGTGTCCTATCCTCCGGAAGTAGAGACCTTGCATGCCGCGCTGGGCCGCTTGATCGCTGTAACGTCTGTGGTGACAGGCCTGAAGAACTTGGCGCATTTTGAGCCGAGCACGTACTCATTGCCGGGCGAATTCGGCGATCTGCCGCACGCGCTCTTGCGGCGTACGGACGGTGGGTTGGCGGACGAGATGTGGGCCCATACCGAATTCGAACTTTCGCCGGATGAGGCCGGCTGGCTGACCCTGGAATTTCTGGCGTGGTGGGTCCGCGACCTGTCCCGGTCTGGGCGGCAGATACAGCTTCGGCCGATGGCTCTGCCGCCTCGCGCGCAAGAAGTGCAACTTGGGCACACACTCAAATTCATCATTGACCATCTCGTCGTTTGTCCCGGCGACGGAATCGAGGCAATGCTGGCCGAGTTGCAGGAGCGCGGAGAGTCGCTGTCGAGCAACATCGACGACTACGCTGATGTCCTGGGACAACTAGCTCGCCCCGCTTGATTGCCAGACGTCGAACCAGACATCGAGGCCTGATTCGGTTTGGTCATCACAACTTGCTGTTGGCAATCGCGAACGGTGTAGGCAAATTTCGGCGAGGAATTCGCGCGGGTTTAAGCCCGCGCTACGGGGAGAGGCCGTGTGCCCGAAACATTGCCTGCCAGGCGGCTTCAAGCTTCCGGGGCAGGTGGTGCGGGTCGAAGAACGGGGATGTCTCGCGGGCGGCGGTCAGTCGTTGCCGTAACTCTGCCAGGGGGGCTGGCGATTGTGCGAGTGTCAGGGCGAGTGTGAAGTATTCTTCCAGATCGTGGGTGATCAGCTCGGGGAGGCCCAGTGTGTTCAGCAGACTGCCGGCGACACGCGACGCAAACGTCTGGCCGGCCACGGTGACCAATGGCAACCCCGCATACAAGGCGTCGCAAGCCGAAGTGTGCGAATTGTAAACCGGGGTGTCGAGAAACAGGTCGGCACAGCGGTGTTGCGCCAGGTATTCGGGGAGGGGAACTCGCGGTGCGAACACCAGCCGATCGGCGGCCATGCCCCGTGCCTCGGCCTCTTTCCGCAGATTTTCGGGCAGGGGAGCCTTGCCTTCCAGCAGCCAGAGCACGCTGCCGGGGACCGCTTTCAGCACGTTCATCCAGACGGTGAAGATCGGCGGTGTGATTTTGGGGCCGTTTTTGAAGATGCAGAACACGAACCCGTCTTTGGGCAGTCCGGAGGCTTCTCGCGAGGGAGTGGAGGCAATCGGGCGAGCCGTGTCATGCGGCATATAACAGCCCGGCAGCGGCCACCGTTTCTCGGAAAAATCGGGCTGCGAGGCCGGGGGCACAATGAAATCGTCCACTAGGATATAATCGATAAACGAGGCCCACATGGCGCCGGCATAACCCCAGTAGCTGACCTGGATCGGGACGTGGCGCAGGGCCGGGATCTCGGTGCGACTGTGGCTGGTATAGTCTGTCAGGTCCACGAGAATGTCGATGCCATCGGCGGCAATGCGGTCGGCGGCCCTGGCGTGCGGCCAGTCACGGATGTCAACAAAGTGCTCTGCGGCTAGGGAGATCCGTTGACGCGTCAGACTGTCGTCATCGACGCCGTAGGAATACGCGGTGATTTCGAATTGTTCACGACCGTGAAGTTCAAAGAGCTGCACGAGCGTATTGCCGACAGGATGTTCGCGGAAATCGGCCGACAGATACGCCACTCGGATGCGGCTTGGTGCGCGTGTAGAAGGACGCGGTCGCGATTGGCCGATGTTTTCCAGGGCCTGGAAGTGCTGCAAAGCGAACCGACGTGTGACCTGCCGTTGTTGAACACCCGTTGTGGCGAGTGGTAAGACGAGAAATTTAAACGGTCGTACGCAGTCCGAACGGCCGCGATCGATTGCCGCGCTGACCATCTCAATGGTCCTGCGGGTCTGGTCTTCGATGCCGGCCCAGTCGGCTGCGAGTTGGCGGGTATAGATCAGATCCACGAGGTATTCTGGATTGTCCGGTTCGAGCGACGAGGCCGGTTGGAACTCGGCGATTGCCGCGGTCAATTGGCCCGTCAAACGCCACGCTTGCCCCAGCGCGGCATGGCCGCTCGCGGACTGGGGACGCAGGGCCACGGCTTGCCGGTAGTACCCAATCGCCTCGGCCAATCGCAGTTGTTCCTGCGCCACATATCCCAGATTCAACAGCGCTTCGGCCGCCCCGGGATTCTGTCGAAGCGCTTCGAGAAAGTGCTGAAGCGCTTCGTCGATTTGTCCCAGTCGCCACAGGGCCGCCCCCAGATTGCTGTGGGCGTCGGCGAGCGCAGGTTGCAGTTGCAGGGCCTGCCGATATTCGAGTATGGCCTGTTCCAATTGGCCGGCGCGCTGGTAGGCGATGCCGAGGTTGGACCGGGCCGCGGCCAGGTTGGGGTTCACCGTCAGCGCTCGCTGCAACTCGCGATTGGCGTTCTGAGGATCTCCCAATTCAAGCCAGGCGATGCCCAGGTTCGTGCAGTCGAGATCGGAACAGGGCGGTAGCCGCACCAGTTCTCGGTAGGTGGCCTGCATTTCCGGGAATCATGCCTGTGCCCGATGAAGCTCCGCGATCCGTGAGAGAACTTTGATTGTGGTTGCAGAATACGGTCACGCGGCCACTACACTTTGCTTTGCGCTCGTGTTCGGACGAGAGAGAACCGCGGATTTCACGGATGTCGCGGATAAAAGGTGGCCGACCGGGGCGGATGCCGCGTCATTCAGCGGGCGGCTCTTGTATGGCAGAACGGGCCGAGACTGTTCCTCCCTTCGGCGCAGGTCTCCCGACTCCGCCGCCGTCCCGACCGCAGGTCTCCCGTCGTCAGTCCGACTCCCATGCGTCAGCGGTGCACTCAGCAAACACTTCATTTTCCCGCGTTTTCACCAAAGAATTCACAAATTAAAAATTTTTCGGCCGGCGTTTCGTCCGTAGCCTTGGCTTAAGCCGAGGTACGTTTTCGACGAGGATCACATTTCAATGTTCGGCGACGGTTTCCCCCCCCCGGTTCGACGCGGGTGGCACCGACACCCCACAGGCGTCGGTGCTGCGCAGCAGCCAGAAGCAGCGCCATCGATGTTCCTCCTGGATTGTGCTTGCAGAAGCAGAATACGCTCACTCGGACACTGCGCTTTGCTGTGCGCTCGTGTTCGGACGAGAGAGAACCGCGGATTTCACGGATGTCGCGGATAAAAGGTGGCCGACCGGGGCGGATGCCGC
>JAFEBR010001114.1 GCA_018242565.1 Planctomycetota bacterium
CCCAGCCGTCCGGGATGACCTGGGAGTGTATTGAAGTCAGCGCCCGTGTGAGAATTCCTGGATCACGTTGAAAGAATGGGATGATTACGGATATCGTCTGCACAACGTACCTACTTTCTGTATTTGTGTTTGAGTTGACTGAGCTTATCCTGCATCTTGTGGACGGTGTCCTCAAGGAGATTATCTCTACTCAGTGAAGGGTACACCTTGGCAATGGTCGTCAACCGTTGTGCGGCGGCGTACGTCAGCAGCGGCTTTGCGATCCGTGAGAACGCCGAAGTTGCCACGTACCCCGAAAGACGACCAAGACGCGGCCGATAAAAGGTTGCAACGTGCACTTCGGCCGGCGTTGACGGAATGAGGCGAGGCCGTGTGAGGCTGAGATTCATGGCTTCCGCCCAATCGAGCCACTTGTCCTGATGTGCGTGCTCGATTGGCAGCACCGGTATCCACGGCACGCGGAGCGTGTCGGCCACGATCGCTCCGTGCATGGCCTCGGTAATGAGTGCCGTGCATCCCAGAATATCGGTGATGACCTTCTCAACGGGATCGGTCGGATCAATGAACTGGATACCTGCGAGCGCACAAACCGCCCGCCAATTTCCTCGCGGTATACTTTCCCAGTGCGGCATGAAGCCGATGTAGCGCGGCTCCCGCCGAAACTCAACATTCAGCGCCCGCAACAGCATGGCTGCGTCGCCGATGCCTAGATGCTCGGGAAGGCCGAGGGCGCGAGCGGTTCTGGGTCCACGGACGAAGAAGACATCCCAATCGCTGCCGTGCACGTCGGGAGTTGGATGATAGGTCGGAGCATAGCCGGTCCCAAAGACGACTTTCTTAGCGTCAGGGTCATAGTGCGTTCCCAGGATTGAGCCGATCCCGATGAAGAGTGTGCGCGGATCGTCGTCGAAGAAGTCGGGGAGCAACTGGGGCCATAGCCACGTGTTTAGCTCGTCGCCGAAGTTCGGTTGCGGCCCTCTGAAATATTGGAGTTTCACGGCGCAACTGTGTTTGCGTTGTGCGTGGCCGGCCGCTTCAAGCGTTTCCAGGTGGGAACTCGACGGATTGGCCCAAGCATCAGGGCCAGAGTGGAAACGACCAGAACCAAGAGCGCGATGCAAACGGCGAAACAGGGAATCGCGAGCCAGTCGATTGGGGCCAGTATATGCTGCGCTCGGAGTTCTCTCTCCTTTTGCGAAGCCATCAACTGCACAATGGTCATGTCACTCATGTCACTCCGCCAGACGAATAGTTAAGTGTAATACGTGTCGCACCTTTGACTGAAAAGCAACATTTATGTGTCCGCAAGCGTTAATGTCGTCGAGAGACAGTGATCGAAAACGCACGACGAACACATCCGGTCGTATCTGCAACCACTTGATTTGGAGCGAAAAAGTGAGAGTCTGGTGGCCAATCCCGTGTCTGCTGCTCATCAAGGGCAGCAGCCTGGACAAGCCACTCAAGGAAGGCCCCAGTGACAGAAGAGGAGACAGTGGCTCGGTAAGAAAGCCCCGGCTTTCGTGTCGGAGTGCGTTTACGATGGAAGGCGACCGGCTAAAATGCAAGCTGGGAGTTGAGGGCATTGAGCGCGGCGGCGAAGGAGATTTGACCTAATTCGATGAGTTGAACCTACGGCTTCCGGCTCCATTGACGCCACGGTATGACATGTCCGATGAAAAAAAAGCAAACCTGATTTCGAGGTCGGATCGGCAGGAAGCTGTCCGGCGGATTCGAGAGTGCGAAAAAACCGGCCAGACCTGGCTCGATCTCGGCGATCTCGAACTGGACGAGCTTCCGTCCGAGCTTGTGGACCTGACGCACTTAACGCTTCTTGCTTTGGGGCAACACCGTCCGCTGTTCTGGGATAACGGTCAAATCTTTTGGGAGTTCGAGAATTCGCGCCCCACCCATCGTGCCACGGATCTGGGTCCACTCTCCAAGCTGAAGGCTTTGAAGACGCTCAGTCTTTCAGGCTGGAAGTCGGTTACGGACCTGGGACCCGTGGGAAAGCTGGTCGAGTTAACGAAGCTTATTCTGGGGCACTGCGAGTCTGTGTCGGACCTGGGGCCGCTAGCGACGCTGGCCGCGTTGACGGACCTTGAGTTGACCAGTTGTAAATCGGTGTCGGACCTGAAGCCGCTCGCCGCACTGACCAAATTGACGGCGCTAGGCATGTACTCATGCGGATCGGTTTCCGACCTGGAGCCGTTGCGGGCGCTTACCGAACTGGAAGCGCTGATCCTGACCGGATGCCGGTCGGTATCGGACCTATCGCCGTTACTGGACCTTCCAAGACTGCATGGCCTCGACATCAAGGACACCGCAGTTTCTTTGCCAGACGATTTGCGGAGTTCAATCGATGCCTCCGCAATCATGGCGTGGTTTCGCGAGAATAAACTGGCGACCGGTAAGCGGCCGCTCGCCGAAGTCAAGCTGCTGCTGGTCGGACAAGGGCGCGTCGGCAAGACCCAGTTCCG
>JAFEBR010001115.1 GCA_018242565.1 Planctomycetota bacterium
AAGGCCAGCCGTATTTGGAGAAATGCGCCGGGGCACTCGCACCGAATGTCCCATCACGATGCTTTTCCCGGTGATTTGCCTGATTTCTGTCAAGCCACTGGCTTAAGTCTTCGTTCGACACTTTGAAGCGCGCGTCATGACCGGAGGCATATTTGAAAAGGGTGATTTCGGTCGCTGGTGGCATCGGCAGTGCCAGCCCCAAAGGGGTGAGATTCGATAGCCCAGTGGCGCAGCCCTGGGATTGGAAGAGAGAGCGGGCTCCAGGCCCAACGGGCCGAGATTCCCCAGGCGCGTGGACCGATGGTGCACGAGGAATCTCGCCCCGGTTGGGGCTGTACCGAATGTGGGCGCGATAACCCAGGCCTTCGTTCCGCTCGGCCTGGGCTATCGAATCTCGCCCACTGCGGGGCTTTCCTGCAGCATCGCCCGCAGCATGCCATCACGCGTTCTCGCGACGAGCGGAAATCATTCACGGCTCGATGACGTGCGGAGCAACGCCCAGGGTGCGCCCTCTTGTCGCTTCGCGACCCCGACGCCTGTGGGGCGTCGCGGCCACCCGCGAAATTGAACGACCCGTTGGTCGCCCCGCAAGCCATCCGACCGCCCAAATCCGCCATCGCGGTGACCACAGGGGGTTGGCCTTCGGGCATCGCCGTGCGGACGCAAAATCTGCCTCGGCGTTCAATCGGGGAATTCAACCGAGTCGATCGAACCAGTATCGCGGGCGACGGCGCGCATGGCTGATCGCGACAACGACGGTTTCGGATGGACGGCACACGAAGATCACCACGTAGGGAAAATCGGTGAGCACGCACCGGCGTTACTCTTCGCCGCCGAACGAGGATTCCCACAGTGGCAAGCTTTCGGGGTCAGTCTCAATCCGTTGCAGGATTTGCTCGATTTCGTCGAGGAACCTGTCGCCAAGACCTGATTTTTGGCGGTCGTACCAAGCGGCGGCTGCAACGGCTTCCTGCCTCGCTTCCGCGACGACGCGCAACGTCATTGACGGATTCCCGCGCGGCGGCTTGAAAGCTCTTGCCGCATTTCCTGCATGGCAGTCTGCGCATCAACGGCGTTCGACTCGCCACGGTCATAGGCGGCCAATCGGCGTTCCACCTCGGCAGCCCACTCGACGCTCAGTTGGGGGGTTGCAAAACCATTTGCAGCCAAGCTTTGTTCCAGAAGCTCCGCGAGAAAAACGCGGTCCTCGGGAGGCAGGGACAATGCCTGTTGTGCAATTTGTTCGCGGACAGTCATAACCATATCCTGTGATGAAGCGAAACCTTCCTGGGTTTTCGCATGCGATCCGATTGCTGTCGAGTGGTCCGATGTGTTTTGTCCGTAACACGCGGAAAGTCAGCCATGGCCCTTCAAAGATACGCTCTATTGCGGCTCGGTTCCGCGATTGCTGAAGTTGGCTCATGTCCCCTCTGAGCTGCCCAGTGTAACGAACTGCGGGGCGTCGGGGCCACCCGCGTTTTTGCTGTCAGATTGTGCATTCGACGATGGTGGCAGCCGGGAAACAACGGCCACGAATCTGGAATCTGGGGACACAGTTGTTTCTGAAGTTGCGCGAACGTTTTCGTCGTGGGATGGGCTGTGTTTATCGATCACGTCGATCGGCTCGGCGATTTTGGCGACCGTTCGCTGCATTTCTCAGCAGAATTCGCCTCGCTTCCGCGATCGTGATGCGGAGCGGGGCACAAATTGGTTGTGACTGGGCTCGTGAACCAGCGTCGGCTGGACCGTCGGCTGGTCGACGGACTTGAAACGCAGCACAGGAATCGACCGCTACGCGGTGGGCGCCGTGCGCGATTCGACCTCTCGATAGAACTGGCGGGTAGCCGACGGGACGTTGTAGCGGTGCTGATTGACCCGGCTGGTGGTGCCGTCGATCGTCGTCGGCGCGCCGGCGACAACGAAAAACCGTCGGCCAAAGTGGGCCACCAGATCACACCTGCCCCTTCGATCAAGCTGCAGTAGTTCGAGAATGGGTGCCAGGCCAGAAGCAATGACACCACGGGGAGGGCAAGGGACCGGGAGGGTCCTCCCGAGCCGCGTCGGTGCGGAGGCATTCGCGGGAAACAGCCGGGCCCATGTCGAATCAGGCAGGGCCATCCACCCGCTGTGGGCGACGCCGGCCACAAGCCTTCCCAAACAAGTCAAGACTTCCAACCCGACATGTCCCTCGATCCCGGGTCGATGGCCCCCCTGCCCTGTCTTGTCATCGGCATCACGGCGAACGCTGTTACGCCAACCCAAGTTCATCTGTGTTCATCCGTGGCTCAACTTCCTGAAACGGCTGGACGTGGATCAAGCTGAAACCCTCGGAATGTGGATCTTGACGCGTTGTA
>JAFEBR010001116.1 GCA_018242565.1 Planctomycetota bacterium
TCCAGACTTTGACCGGTTCGTTGGCCGAGTTCACGAAGACGGAAGGTTCGGAACCAAGGCTCCAGGATTTCAACTCAGGTCGGCCGGCGTTGTTGTCCCGCCGATCAGTGAGAAACGCGGGGGCCATTCCCACTTCGAGAAAACTCCAGCGGGCGTTGTGGTTGTCCACCCAGGGGTTGCCTTTGAGCAGGTCGGGAACGAGGCTCGCCAGGCTCCAGGTACGCTGTGCGGCGCCGGTTTCGCGAATCGTCCATTCGACGAGCGTGCTGTCGGCTCCATGATTCTCGTTGGGCAGGACGGTCAAGACGAGCAGTTCGCCGGGTTGCACAGAGACTTCCAGCTCAAAGGGAACCGATCCCCCTTCGACAACGGGAGCTGCGGACAACACCCGTTTCGACGACCCCCACTGGGCAGCGATCTTCTGGGTGGCGGCTTGCGCCAACACTTGCCGACGCTGTTTCTCGGCCTCGACCTGGGCGACCTTCTGTTTCCAGGGTTGCTGCAGGGCCTCGATCTCCGACTGTGGCAACAGCGGCACCAGATCGCGCGGCTGTCCCTGCGGTTCACAGCCGGGAAACGCAAACTTCGTACTTTCGAGGATGCCGTACAGCGCGTAGTAGTCTTCAGCACTGATGGGGTCGTACTTGTGCTCGTGGCAGCGGGCACAACCGAGCGACAGCCCCAGAAAATTCTTGCCGAGGTTGTCGATGACATCTTCGTGCGTCAGGTACATGTCTTTGTCGATGTCGTGACCGAAGCGGCGGGCAATGGCGAGGTAGCCTGTGGCGATGATTCCTTCGGCGTGTGCCTGGGGATTTTGATCCCGGTTCAGCAGATCACCGGCCAACTGCAGGCGCACAAACTGATCGAACGGCAGATCGCGCTGGAAGGCCCCGATCACCCAATTGCGATAGCGCCAGGCATGCGGCAGCGGTCGGTCTGTGTTTTCGCCCGCGGTGTCGGCGTAGCGCACGACATCGAGCCAGTGCCGGCCCCATTGCACTCCGTACTGGGGCGATTCGAGCAGGCGGTCGATCGCCTGCGATAAAGCGGCGGGGGACTGGTCGGCGACGAAGGCCTCGACCTCGGCGAGGGTGCAGGGCAGCCCGGTCAGATCGTAAGTCAGCCGGCGGAGCAGGGTGCGCCGATCGGCTGGCGGCGCGGTCGTCAACCCGTGGCCCGCGATCTCGCGCTGGATGAGTTCATCAATGTGCTGTGCATCGGCGGCGATGTCCGCGACGGGCGTGTTAGGCAGGGGTTGAAACGCCCACCACCGCTGGGCTTCTGCCCGCGTCATGCCTCCCAGAACTTCGCTGCCATCGCGCGGATCGGGGGCCCCCATCGCGACCCATTTCGTGAGGATGGCGATTTCTTCCGCAGGCAGTTTGCCCCCTTTGTCTTTGGGGGGCATCTCGAAGGAATCGTAGTTGATGGCCTTGATGAGCAGGCTCTCGTCGGGCTTGCCCGGTACGATGGCCGGGCCGCTGTCGCCCCCTTTTTGCCAACCCGGTCCCGAAGCCAGCGACAGACCGCCCCCCGCTTTGGTTCCGCCGTGACATTCAAAACAGCGCTTCACCAGCAACGGCCGCACCTGCTTCTCGAAGAAGTCTCGGCCGGCGGGGGTGATTGGCTCTGCAGCAGGTTCCGCGGCGTGCAGAGAGGCACACACACCGAGCCAGGCCAGAGCCATCCCGGCAACGCAGACTGAAAGGGAGTGGGGAACGCGGAAAATCATCAGATTCGCTCCAGATGGCTTTCAATATGTTTGCGAAGTTCACTGGCGGCCTCATTGACCCGGCCTGCTTCGAGATGGCTGACGATGCGTTCGTGGCTCTCGATACCGATTTTCCATTCGGCTTTTTTCAGGCTCTCGCGAAATCGCTGAAAGAAAATGTGCAGTAGTTCGCCAAACGCGACTAATGGTTGTAACCCGCTCGCTTCCAGCAGTGATCGATGGAATTGAATGTCGAGGGCGATCCAGGTTTTCAAATCACGGGCACTGCGAAACTGATCGACGAGTTCGCGGAAATTCCTGGCGACCGTGGCATCACCCGCCATTCGCCGGGCGACATGTGGCAGCACGCCGATTTCCAGGACAACGCGACTGTCGATGAGTTGCCGCGGGTCAACATCCAGCAGTGCCGAGTGGAACCCCAGATGTTCGGTGACCCGGCCCATGTCGATGCGTCCGACGGTCAATCCGACACCGGTTTTGGCTTCGACGATCCCCAGAAACTCCAGGGCTTTCGTCGCCTCGCGGACACTGAGACGGCTGATGCCAAACGTTTCTGCAAGTTGGTTTTCAGTGGGCAGGCGATCGCCAGGGGCCAGCTTCTGGTCGACGATGAACCGCTTGATTTGCTCGGACGCCTGATCGCGCACTTTGGGTCGGCGTAGAGTTTGCATGGTCCATCCTGCCTGAATCAGAGACTGAAACGGAAAAGAATAGATTATCTGACAATCAGACGGCGATCAAGCAGTCCCTGACCACCGCCTTCGCGACTCGGCGCGGCCGTGCCGGGGGCGTTGGATCGGACGTGCGGTCCTGGTGGAGCATCGACAAATGGCCGACGTGGGATGGGCCATGCAGCGTGTGCGGTGGCAGTCGGATGGAGGTCGCAAAAGATTTCGGGTTCGCTTACGGGGCACTCTGCAGCGGCGGAAAAACGCACATTTCCTCGACCTCGATGAGCTTCGGCCAACCGAGGCGCATCACGACCAGGAACGGGGCTGCAGAGGCGGGCCAGCGCGATTGCCAGTGAATTGCTTCGGTAGGGTGGACGTCTTGACCAGGATGTTAGAGTTGGATTCTCTGGCCGACTTGAGTTGCATCGCCGTGGAGCGGGGGTGGGGCCGTCCACTCTCGGACCTCGGGAATTCAGTGCCCCCCTCTTGCCACAGGTTGAGTCCATGTTGTGGCAGACGCGAGCCGGCCGCCTTTGCAAGCAGCCGTGAGACATAGACCCGGTCAAGTAAGCGCCCGAATTGAATTCGCTCCAACTGGCCGGAAACGGCAACCGTACCTGAACTTCGATCCAGAGTGGATGGCACCGCCCGCTGCGCGATGAACCTTACAAAATCCAGACGAATCAGGAATAAGTTGGGTGGCCACACCCCTTGAGAGTGGCGACTGGGCTCTCCGACCATTTGCGCCGAATCGATCGTCTGCGGTAACGAAACCTGGTCGGCGGAGTATTGGGGATTTTGCCTTTGGCGACATGGCGCGTATTTGTTCCGGCTCAGCACGCGAAAGCCCCAAGGGTGGAGACCATCCACCAGAATCGGGGCCTTTTTCCACTGGAAGTGCGCGAAACCGACCAATATGCGGATTCTTCCCAGGCATCCCGTTTTTCGCCAGCTGGTGAAGGGCCCCTGCGAACCGGCTGCGGAACTCCCTCGTGCTTGTGGTCGTTCGGTGGACGGACTATTTTTTCTCGAACTTCACGCCGTATCTTTCTGCGGCGGCGACGGCCCGTTTGATCTCTTCGGGCTTGATCTCGGGCGGCATCTCGTCGGCTTTGACATACGGCGTCCCGATGTCCAGGAACCACTGCTCGAAGCCGCCCGGGGTGTACGAGAGCAAAAGTCGAGTCGGCTTGTCGCTGACATTCTTGAAGTAGTGCTGGACGCCCCGGGGCATGTGAACGAAATCGCCGGTCTTCACGTCGTATTGTTTGCCGCCGAGCCATGCCCGGAGTTCACCTTCAAGTACGAAGATCGTTTCATCTTCTTTGGTATGGGTGTGGGGCACCGGACCTGCTCCGGGTGGAATCAAGTCTTCGAAAACGGAGTAGGTGCCTCCCGTGTCCGCGGCTTTAACTTTGACCGTCACGAGTACGCCCATGGCCCAAACTTTCGCTCCGTCGCCTGCGGAGACGACTTTTGGGTCGGTGACGGCAGATTTATCTTCGGCAACGGCATTCGAATTGGGGCTGCCCACAACGGCCAGCGCGACGGTTCCGAAGCTTGTTTGCAGAAAGCTGCGGCGATCGTTCATCGTTGATTCCTCAGGATAACGGTCCGAAATCGGATACTAAGTCAGAAGACTTATTCTGCCTGATCTAATCCCACGCTTCTATGCCACTTTCACACCGTCCCGGTCCACATAGGGCGTTCCGTGTTGAAAGTGGCGGCTGGGCTCGCGGACGGACCGCTGGCCGCCGATTCGCTGTGGTCGGAACTCGTCAAACGGTCGGACACCGAGACCCAATTGAAGGGCGTGCGGCGGGACTGGGCTGGCAATCGATCGTCGAAAATTCCCCTGTTCAAGGCCCGCCTTTCCGATTGCTCAAATCAAACGTCCGTGGCTAACATCCCGGAATGTCTGAAGCTTTCGCAGATACGGCCGCATCATCCACCGACAAGCCGCCGCGGCGGCGCTGGCGACTGCCGTTGGCCGTGAAGATGTGCGTCGTCCTTTTGGTGCTGCTGACCATCGCCGGAGGCTGGATCATCTGGCGCGGCTACCGGCAACTCGCGGCGATCGAACAGATTGAACGGTCGAAATCCAATGGATTTAAAGGCGAGGTCAAATGTGAACCGATTGGGCCCGCCTGGCTTCGTGGGCAAATGGGAGCCGACCGCATGCGGATGTTCGACCGTGTGACGGACGTCGGTTGCTATTTGGAATCGCCGAACCCCGAATTGTTCCGTGAAATCGGGAACTGGTCGGATGTCGTCCGGCTTCAGATCATTCTCGGCGAGACGCACGAGACGGAATTTTTTGAAGTAAACACTCTTGCGGATTTTCAACAGCTCCAGTCGGAACGGGCCGAACAGAATCGGGAAACCGAGACGGGGTTCAAGCATCTTCGCCGTCTGACTCAATTGAAGAGATTGAGCTTTCAAGGGCTCTCGGTCACCGATCGCGAATTGGACGCCCTTGAGAACTTTCCCAATCTGACCCATTTGAGTTTTGAGTTCACCCCCATTACGGATGCCACCGCGCGCCATTTCAGCAAGTTGAAAAAACTCGAAGTTCTGCGAATTTCAGAGACATTGATTACCGATGAGGGGTTGGGCCACATCAGCGGATTGAACCAACTCAAGACATTGGACCTGCGGCGTACTTCAATCACGGATGCGGGCCTCAAGCATCTGCAAGCGCTGACAAA
>JAFEBR010001117.1 GCA_018242565.1 Planctomycetota bacterium
ATTGTAACCGCGTCGCAGCGGGGAGGAGAAGGTGACTGGCGTTCTGACTGCCGAACACTCGGATTGGTGGGCGCGATCCCTTCCGGTTTCAGAACACGATCCCGGATTCCAGTTGATTGCTCGGTCTTTCTCGGCCAAAATGTGCTTGGTTTCGCGTCGCTCCCGTCTCTCTGGATTCGCCCCATGAAATCCCTGTCGCTCAGCGTCTGCCTGGTTTCCGCCATGGCCTTGTTTTCCCTGGCGCAAGTCAAATCGGACGAGCCCGGCACAGCGACGCGTCTCGCTTCCGAACCGATGCTTGGCAAGGCTCCGGGTGACGTCCGTGACGACAACATTCTGAAAATGAAACTCGTGTGGTGCCCTGCGGGTTTTTTGACGATGGAACAGGTCCATGTCGTCGAGGAGCCGGTCGTGAAGAAAGTTGACAAGGCGGACGATGATGACGTCGATCCGAAGGACGAGCCCGCACCCCAGCGGCGACAGACGGAAATCATCACGCCTGTGAAGGTCTTCCTGACCCAAGGTTATTGGCTCGGCAAGTACGAGGTCACTCAAGCCGAATGGAAGCAGGTGATGGCCAGCGAACCGTGGAAGGGGGATCGATTTACGAAAGAAGGCGGAGACTTTCCCGCCACGTTCGTGAGTTGGAACGATGCCGTCGATTTCTGCCGCAAATTGACCGAACAGGAACGCCAGGCTGGCCGCTTGCCCAAAGACTGGGAATACACGCTCCCCACGGAGGCACAGTGGGAACGAGCCTGCCGGGCGCGAACCGAAACGAGGTTCAGCTTTGGCGACGACGCGTCGCATCTCGGTGAATATGCGTGGTTCGTTGATAATACGCTCACGAACGGTGAAAACTTTGCCCATCGGGTGGGCCAGAAAAAGGCGAATTCGTGGGGCTTCTACGATATGCACGGGAACGTCTGGGAATGGTGCCGTGATAACTACACCGAGAATTTGCCCGGTCAACGCGACCCCGAAGTGAAATCGGACGCGAAAACCGAGGAGGCCCCCCGCCGGGTTCTCCGGGGGGGCGGTTGGCGATACATGGCCGCGTTTTGTCGGTCAGGCAGCCGTTACATGAACCAGCCCATCGGCCGAGTGGACTATTACGGCTTTCGTGTGGCGCTCACGGCCGTTGTGCCAGCGGATGCTCCGCGCACGATCGACAAGTGAGCGCCGAACAACGTTTGTCTCTTTGAGGTCCGTCGTTCTAATGAGCGAGGCCTGGAATCGTTTCGTGGCCGTCGCGAGTGAAAAGAGCGTCGACGGTTTTCTGCGGGGTCTTTGTGTTCAAACAGCGCGTTCCCCCCGCGGCTGTGGCAAAGTTTAGCCGTCCCGAGTGCTTGCTGCTGAAACCCAACCGATCGCCAAATCCAGGATGCTTGCCGATGTCGATATCTTCCGGCTTGGTCCAGGGGATATTCGCATCGGTCACTTCTCCAATGATCAGCGTCTGCAGGGCATCGTCTGTGATCGCACTCCTGGCAACGGGTGCTTCCCCACGAAACACACAACGCGGGCCGAGCACCGCGGCATAATTCGTAAATCTCGTGCTCGCCGTTCTCGGGTGGATTGCGTCACTTGCGGAATCCAGAGCGCACGACGGACAGGCATACAATCCTGGCATCTTTTCGAGCAGCTTGATGTTTTGCGGCCCATTCCACGGTTCGTCGAAATTGTATTCCGAGTACAAGTCGTCCCGGCCGAGGTAGGGAAGAATGAGCACCCGCCAACTGTGCATTGGCCGGCCCTGGCTGTCAGCAATGTACGCGGGCGGGAACGTGCCGTATTTTGCCTCGTAGTTCGCACAGGCCAGCGCCAAAAATCGCAGACGCGAATTGCATGTGGTCACCCGTGCGGTACCACGCAGCCATAGCACGACAGTGGTGACGGCGACAGCCGCACAGATTACCAAACCAGCGACATACGTCCTTCCTCGCCGCCGCGCCAGGCGATTGACTGGATGGGGCCCATCCCCAAACTCCTCATTATTTTGCGAAGCGGCCATTACGACAGTCTATCGCTCGAGATTGTCCGGATGAATGCCAAACAACACGAGATCAGGTGTGGCTCAACAAGGTTCAGAATTGGCGTCACGAATAGATCATGAAGCCTTCGCAACTCGGAACATGACGAACGCGAACGCTGCCCAGAACGCCGTCGAAATCGTTTGGCCAATTGCAATCAACGAGAGTATCCGGCTGCGCGAAGGCGGGTATGTTGTTCCAGGATGCCGCGCAAGTTTCAAAGCTGCAAATCCAGGAAAATTCAGAACTACATGAGCGGTCTCAACCCATTCCGTCACAATTATCTTTGGGAATCCGTCGGGGAGCGTTTTCGTAGGCCGCGATGAAATGTAGAGAAACATTCCGACATTGATCGCACCGACGACAGCTCCGGTGATCCAGAATGCTCGCCAGTACGGTCGAAGTCGTTTGCCCATTTCACAATTGTAACTTGGCGGACGGATGGCGGGAAAGCGATTCCACGCAGCGTTGAACATTAAGTGTGGGTTAAGCCGTCACTCAGCAGTGCCAACATCAATGGGAATCTCACCAATACGCGCAGTGCAGATACGCAATGCCGTTTTTCGGCGAATACCAAACAACGAAACCGGCACCCGTTTCTGCTACCGGTCCGATGTATTTTTCGAAGTCCTTTTCATCGTCATTGGAAGGCCAGCCGTATTTGGAGAAATGCGCCGGGGCACTCGCACCGAATGTCCCATCACGATGCTTTTCCCGGTGATTTGCCTGATTTCTGTCAAGCCACTGGTTTAAGTCTTCGTTCGACACTTTGAGCAAAAGCTGTGTCCCCCTGTTCACAACACTCGTCATGCGAAATCTGTTACGTCGACGTGAATGTGATGGACGTGCTGCATTAGCGGCTTGCTGGAAGTGATTCCGAGGCAGGTTTCAGCGAGACGGGTTAGAGATTTCCATTCGTCAGCGGATTTGACGGCGTCGTTGCCAGAATCCGGGTCGTTGACGATGTCCAAGAAGATCAGGTGTGTTGGAATGCCGTTAACTTCTCGCAGGAAGTACAAGTGGGCTAGCCGGTTAGCGTACTGATAGAAGGCGTTGAACCAGAGCTCAGGCCGGCATCGGTTGCCTCTGATGTCCATGAATTGCTGCACCTGGTTGAGTGATTTTCTGATCTGTTCTATCGACGCTGCCGACTCGGCACCACAAGGATCGGTGGCGAATTCAGTGATGTTTGCCTTGGCTTCCACCAAAATCACTTCAGCGGTGGACGTGATCGCCAGTCCGTCCCAATGTGGTCCGCCGTTGGGCCAAAATTCATTAAGCGGGACATTGCTCGGCGTGACTTGAAGGCGATTCAGGAACGCTTGATCGAAATACTCTGCGAAGTCATCGTCCGCCAGCGGCGATTTCCAGTGGATGTCAGTTTGTGGAGCGATGCCTGTGGCCTGACGGACGGCATGGTTCAGAATCGCGGGCTGTTCATTGACGAAGAACTGCATCCAGCGCTGGCTTCGGCGTGCTGGATTCGATTTAGGGACGTCTCTGGGCATCGTGTTCAATCCTAATTAAATGTGGTTACGCGCTTCCACTTCGCACGAAAAGTGATGTAATTCGACACCGGTCTTGGAGCGACTGAAACGAAACTCGCGGGATAGCGATAAGGTTAACCTTCTTAGACCTGCCTTTGCCGCCGGATCAACTCCCGCATCTCTTCGATACTAAACGCAGGAACTCGCCGATGCAGCACGGCATGACAATTCGGGCACACCGGCCGCAAATCCCGCACCGGATCGACGATGTGCGCCGCACCGACCTCGTGCAACGGGACGAGGTGGTGGAGGTGGATGTATCCGTCGGCTACCGGTCCGTACATCGGCCCGAAACTAAACCCGCACACGCAGCATGTGGTGCCGTGTGCTGCAATGCACTGGCTGCGTGCTTTCGGGTCTCTCTCGTAGGCGTTGATCAAGACCGTTCGAGACGCCCCCTCGATCAATGGCGCACCAACAGGCAACTCTTCGGGGAGTGCCCAGTCAAGTAGTTCCGGGACTGCCCGTAACCGGATGTGCCTACCCTCATGCTCAATGCGGTTCCGTAGGCAGACGGCGAAAATCGCTCCGACTAAGACGGCCCGATCCGACCGTGGGCAGTTTGGGTCGTTGGGGTCCAGGGTGGCGGTCCCAAACTTTTGAAGATGGACCCACCAGGCCCGGAACGACGAGGGCGTAATCACGTCCTCGTTGTTCGTGCGATGCGACCGCACTCGAATCCCGTCTTGATCTACCTGGAGTATGTCGTTCACGGCTCCTTGGCCGAGCGTACCGATGCATGGGAACTCCGGGTGCTCGATGCAACGCGGTTGGTGGCTCAGTTCGCATCGCAATTCGGCCCAAACTTGGTCCCAAAGCTCGTCCATCTGTTGCACCATTTGCCGTCGATCAGGTATTCGATCGCCGAAGTCCGGCGAAGTTTTATCGCATTCTTGCGGTCGAGCATGACTTCGTCAAATCCGTTCCGTTAAGCACATCGCAAGCCATGCGGAACCGACGCCGGAGCGAGGCGACGGACCGGGCGTCGGTCGTCGGGCGTGGCGAAGGTGGCGAAGGTGGTGAAGGGCAGTCGATTAGCCTAAGGGTAACGGTGCCGGGCACAAACGTCATTCTGGACGGAAACGCGGAAATCGCGGCCAAGATTCCCCGTATTTTCGAAATCATCGCAAGAACCTGCCAGTGGGTTCATCTCGATGCATTTCGAGCCCTTCCCGTTTGGTGCCCTTGGACGGTCCGCGGTCGACCGCAGTCTGACAGCACCTGGCGGCGTCGCTATACGAACACGAAACGAGGGACAAAACAGGTCCTCGACAAATCTGAAGGAAACGTAGCGGCCAGCAAAGCGTTGCCTTACGCGCTTGGAGTCGCGAGGCCGCGCAACTGGACGGTGAGCGATATTTGAGGCTACGACGACCGGACGTTTGCGAGACAGGGCAGTATCGACCGAGACTCCCGCTTTTCTTCGTGCGTGACCAACATGGTTTGGCGGCCGACGCATCTGAACGGCTTTACCGATGCGCTGAAGAGATCAAGACGATGCTTCGATCGTGTGCGTTCTACCTCTACGGATCGACTTGCCAGCACGAAAGCGCATCGGAGCAGGCCGAATCGATCCGTGCTGGTTTAATTCCGCCAGGATATCCTGCAACGTGGCCCGCTCTAGATCGGCGAGATGTTCTTGCCCTGGGAAAAGCGCCGCACATCCCCGCCCCTGCCGCGGCCAGGTGTTCGTCGATCTCCAGGGGAGTCAGCGATGCCAGTTCCGGGGCGCTGTAGGCCACGCAAAACGTCTTCAAGCGAGCGCGGTAAAACGCGACTGTGGCTGACGCGCGGTGCCGCTGATTCCACGAAATGAACGCCTCCACAATCTTGCTGATCAACATGGCTGCTCCTGCATCATACACTACCCAACAAATTCCGCTCCTATAACAACGGCCCCCGAAACACCGTGATCTCATCCCCCGCCTTGACGACGCACAGCACATATTCGTAGGTGTCGTTCTGATTGTCCGACGGGCGGGCACCGGCGAGGCAGGGCCGTCCCCCAAAACTACGGTTCGCCGAGCTTGTAGAACTGGGCGACCTGGACGACTTCGATTCTGGCCTTTTGCTCAGCGGGTGGAAAGCCCCGGCCATGCGGGGTCGCGGACCTCCCGGTCCCGGAAAGTTTTCGAACGGCTGCGACAGGAGCGACAGCTAAATGGGCTACCGTTTACGCGAATGCTGCCGTTCGATACCCTGCGTTGCATGCCCACTCGCCGCGACCTCTTGACCACTGCCGCCGCCAGCCTGGTTGCCGGGAATCTGGGCTCCATTGCCCACGCCGCCGGCGCCAGCGACGAAGCAGCGCCGGGCAAAGTGTACCGCATCGGTGTCATTTCGGCCCGGATCAACGGCCAGCCTCAAGCGTCCAACGGCCACACCTGGCACTTCGCCCAGTATTTCCATCCGACCATTTCGCTCGATGCGATCCGTAAGTATCAGGATCCCGGCAGCGTGCGGATGTTTGAACACTATCTGCGAAATCCCAAGACGAACTTCGGCGTGCTGCCCTTTGCCGATACGAAGATCACACATTACTACGAAGCCGACCCCAAGATCGCCGCGCGATTCACTGAGGCGTTTCCCGGCGTTCAGGTCGCCACTTCGCTGGAAGAGATGGTTCAGGAAGTCGACGCCGTCTATTTGGGAGACGCCTCTGGCAGGGGCGAGGATCACTTCGATCTGGTCGCTCCGGGACTGGCCCGCGGACTCCCTACGTTTTGTGATAAGCCGATCGGGGGATCGGTCGCCGGAACTCGTCAGATTCTTGAATTTGCGCGGCGGCACAAAGCGCCATTGATGTCATCGAGCCTCTTTCGGCACGAGTGGGGGATGGAAGAAGCGTTGCGGTTGCGTGATTCGAAAGAATTCGGCGACTTGCAGTACGTGATCGCCAGCCTGGGAGGAGGCTACTCGCCCGATGCCTGGCGGGTGTACGGACACCATCCGGTCTGGACCGTGATGACCTTGTGCGGTCCGGGGGTGGATTCAGTCAGCCTGTATGCCCGGGAATCCTCGGCCCATGCATTGATCACCTGGCCCGACCGCATGCCGGCGGAAGTGTGGTACGGCCGCCCCGATATTGCACATGACTATTGTTCCACCGCCGTGCATTTCACGAAGCGACGGTTCGAATATACACCAGGAATCGAAGGGAATTTCTGGTTGGGGCACCACTACGAGATGTTTAACATGGCGAACGTGTTTCGCGAAATGGTGAAAACCGGAATCGAACCGGTGCCGCACCGCGAGATCCTGGAGGTGACGGCGATCATCCATGCCGGAGTGAAATCGCTGACCGAGAAGAGCCGACTGGTTTCGCTCGCTGAAGTGATGGGGTGAGGCATGGGACTTTAGAGTCCCGTGATACCGTGACCGGTGCGTTGAACGAGTCGGCACGAGGGGGGCATCTACCCGGTGAGGACGACGCCGACAATGAATCATCCCGGTTTTTCGGGCCCTGCCTGGGCCACGATCCGGGGTGGAGGGCATTGCCGACTGGGCGGACGCTTGTGGTGTCACATTTGGTTCGATGACTTAGCACAGGCAGAGGCGCGAGTCCCGACTCTCGGAGAGAGATGGCTACTAAGGCGACAGATGACTGCAAAAGCGGCCACGTTCGTGGAGGGCCGAGCCATCTGAGATCAAAGGTCGGCTGAGGCTTCGAGTTCTGGGTGACCGATCATCCTGTCCCAAGGCAGGGCCCATAGCCGGGCGTTTCCGGTGGGGGGACATCCTGATAAACTGCGGCGATCCGGTCCTCCAGCGCGACGGGAAACGGCCGGCTGACTTTTCTGATACAACAGCGTTGACCATCAGCCCCGTTTCCCTGCGGGTGATTCTCATGCGGCTTTTCAGCCATCTATCGAACGAATTGGGGCGAAGTTTTCAGGACCGCGGGTGGTTCCGGGCGGCCGGCACCGCATATTCCTGGGCCACCTCGCTCCAGCGCGATTGGTCACTCCCCTGGTATAACCGCGGCCTCCTGGCCAAGTTCGAACGGCGTTGGGCAGAATCTTTGGAATACAATCAGCGGGCGACCGATCTCGATCCCCAGAACGAGCCGGCCTGGTGGAACCTGGGAATCGCGGCGACGGCCCTGGGCGATTGGGCGACCGCACGCCGGGCCTGGGCCGGCTTTGGAATCAAAGTGCCCGAGGGAGAGGGACCGCTCGATATGGCCTTGGGACCGGTCCCCATTCGCGTCTCGCCCCACTCGCGACCGGAAGTCGTATGGGCCGAGCGACTCGATCCCGCCCGCGCACGGATCAACAGCGTGCCCCTGCCCGAGTGCGAACGGGGCTACCGCGACTTGCTCCTGCATGACGGCGAACCCCGTGGCAAACGCCGACTGCAGGGGCAGGAACTCTCGGTCTTCGACGAAATCGAAGTCCTGGAACCCGGCGGCTATCAGACCTACGGTGTGCAGGTGGTCTGTCCGGGCCTCGACGATTACGCCGACCTGGGAACTCGGGCCGATCAGGCCGGTGTGGGATTGGATGACTGGTCGTCGATCGTGGCCCTGTGCCAACACTGCAGCGAAGGGACACCGCACGAGCACACCTCGCCCACCGCCGAATCCTGGCAGTCCGATTTGCAGATCGGGCTGGCCGTCCACAACGAGTCGCAGGCGCGGGCCCTCATCGATGGCTGGCTGAAACCGTCCGCTGAGCGGAAACTGATCCGCTTTGAATGTGTGTTCTCGCGTTGATCGCGACCAGGTCCAGCCCCCGGCTGTCCCTGCCACACAGAAAGCAACACGCGGTCAGTCCGATTCCCAGCTCGTCCCCAGGCCGTGAAAGGCCACGGGCACGAGTCCATTCCGCAATTCGCCAACGGTGGCGAACTGGGCGGGACGATCGGGGACTTCATCGACTACGATGAGGGGTACCTGCAGCCGTCCCCAGCGGGTGGCATATTGCCCCAGCGTTTTGCCAATGTTGCCTGCCGTCAACAGCACCAACGGATGAGACCACGGCAGCGACTGGAGCCCTTGCGCGAGCCGTTCGCCAAAGTGCTTGACGCTTGCGGCGGTGATTGGCCCCAACTGCACCCGCAGCGCCGCGCCCGCACTCCCCTTCCCCGCCAATTCGAGGAGCGAGTGCAGGTCTGTGTCAGAAATCGTCTCGTACAGCGTGCCGAGAATCGGCAGATCCACCTGCGGCAGAAGTTCCGGGTGGGGCAGGAACAGAGTTGACCCGGCGATTTCGGTACTGTGCAGGGTGAGTCCCTGGACGGTGGCCCGCCCCAGTCCAGCGGGAACATACCGGGCCAGATCGCGTCCGAGTTCCGGCGAGTCCACGATCGCCCGTGCCAGGTCGATTCCCAGATCACCAAACGCCGTCGTCGTCGGTAACGCCCTCCCCTGCACCAATCGATACGCTAATTCCCCCACGCCACCCGACAGCGTGATGATCGGCTCGGCCTGACCGGCGTCCTCGGGCCGATGAAATTCGGCCTGGCACAGACGGGACCAGAGTTCACGGTCGCTCCAGGGCTCACCCCGCACGATGTGCGTGAGCGAGTCCACCTGCTGCTGCAGCACCCGCTGTAAATCGGCGGGGTTCAATTCGTAACCCGCCTGGGTGGGGATCTGCAGCCTCTGGAAGAGAGCGTGCCCAAACTCAGACAAATGCCGGACGACATACGTGCCCGGAACCACCTGCACGTGTCGCGCACCAATGAAATAGCAGCCACACCGACGGACGGCGCCGGCCTGGCCCCACGCCAGATTCGTGGTGCCTCCGCCGATGTCGAGGTTGATGACCGGCCGCTCGGGATGGGCGCGCGACAGACTCAAACAGTTCCCCATGAACGCCAGCCACGATTCGAAACAGGGATCATCGGCTGTCGCCACCACCGCCTGCTGAAATCGGCCACGGATGATCTCTTTGATCCCGCGGGCGTTGTCCGCCCGGGCCGCGAGTCCTGTCACCAGTGCACCACCGGCCGCGACAGCGGCTGGCTCCAACGCGGCGGCAGCCAGCCAGGCATCGATCTGTCGCGCGATCTCGGGCAAATCGAGTCGTTGATCCACAAACGGCGTGAAGACCGGCTCGGGGCGAAAGACAGGTTCGATGTCCCCCCATTCATTCCGGCCGGTGACGCAGTTGCGGAGCAAGCGTCCGCGGACCACCAGCAGGCTGGTGGTGGTGCTGCCGACATCGATGCCGACGAAACGCAGCGAGTTGTCGAAACTCACGGCCATGGCGTCCCCCTCGGCAACGTCAGACCAGGCGGCATCAGAGTGACATACTGCCGCATGGACGTCACGCCGTCACATGGCCGCGGCCGCTGCTCGTAGAATGAGAGGGGCATCAGACCAGAGGGGCGATCACCTGGCCGGTACAGATTTCATAGGGCCGGTTCAGATGATCGTAAATGAGCGTGTGTCGATCGATGCCCAGGGCGTGATACATGGTGGCATGGACATCCACCGGCCGAATCGGGTCGGTGATGGGGTACGCGCCGATTTTGTCCGACGCGCCAATCACCTGCCCCATCCTTAGACCGCCCCCCGCGACCAACGTGGTCGAACAGGGCCCCCAATGGTCACGGCCCGCATTGGCGTTGATTTTGGGAGTCCGACCAAACTCGCCAAAGCATAAGATCAGAGTGTCGTCGAACATCCCCCGCTGTTTCAGGTCATCGATCAAGGCCGACAGCCCTTGATCGACCATGGGGAGCAGTTCCGTCTGCAGTCCTTCGAAGTTCTTGGTGTGGGTATCCCAGCCATCGCAGACGGTCATTTCGTTGAAGTGGACAGCCACGAGCGACACGCCGGCTTCCACCAGTCGGCGGGCCATGAGGAGTGAGCGTCCGAACCGATGCTCGCCATAACGGGCCCGCAACGATTCGCGTTCCCCGGCGAGTGTGAACGGTGCCTGTCGGCTGTCGCGCGCGACGCCGGTCAGCAGGGCGGCCCGATGCCGCACATCGTCAAAGTCACGGGTCGCGGAGGCGGGCCGATTCAATAATTCGAGAAACGCGGCCCGGCGTTCGAAGCGTTCGGCGGTCACTTCGGGTGGCGGCATCAAGGCGGGAGCAGCGTCAACGGCCCCGGGCTCACCGTTGACGTTGAGCGCGTCGTACTTGGCCCCCAGAAAACCGGCGGCCCCGCCCCGCAATGGCAGTCGGGCGCCACGTTGAAATTCGCCTTGGGTGCTGTTTCGGGTCGCCACTTCAGGTAACGCGACATAGGCCGGCAGCGCTCCGCCTCGATCCTGCAGTTTCGAGAGCACACACCCGAGGTGGGGGAAATCACTGCGCTGCGGGGGCCGCACGTCGTTGTCTTCATCGGGCCGTTCGGTAGGGCGACCGGTCAGCGTGTAATAGATCATCGGCGTGTGATTGCTGTTCGGGTAGCTGACCGAACGGAGCAACGTGTACTGGTCGGCCATCTGCGCCAGTCGGGGCAGGTGTTCGCAGATGTCGAGGCCCGGCACGTTGGTGGCAATCGGCTGAAACGGTCCGCGGATCTCGGCAGCGGCCTCGGGCTTGAGGTCGAACATGTCGAGGTGGGGAGGACCACCCAGCAAGTACACGAGGATGCACGACTTGGCTCGTCCACCCCGCCCGCCGTCACGTGTGTCGCCTTGAGCCTGGGCCACCCAGGTGGGCAAACCGAAGCCGGCACACGCCAGACCACCGCCAACCCGCAGAAAATCGCGGCGGCGATGTGGAAGATGCGAAGCAACGGCCAGTTCAGGCAACATGAAAATTCCCACAGACGACGAGACGCAACAGCGGAATGAGCCTCCGCCCTGATGGACGCATTATCCTGTGCCGATCGAGGGGAGGCAAGGCCGACCCAGCGGACCGCAAAGCCGTATCGATGGGGAGTAGAGCGGTGACGGGGGGTCGACCAAGCGCCAACAGGGAATGCCCCGGCATGACAAAATTCCGCGCTCGGTTGTCCTCTGGACGAGCGTCGATACAATCGCCAGGATCGTATCCACCGTCTATTCCACGGACGAAAGTTTCGCCCTCAGATCTTCAGGGAGAGGTGCCGTTATGCGAGACGCGAGCGATTCCACGCAGGGAACTTCCAGCCGCAGTGGGCCGGGGTTCAATCGGCGTGATTTTCTTAAAGGGTCAGGGGCGGCAGTCGCCGCGTCGGCCGTGGCGACTGCGGTTGAAGAAACCGTCGCCCAGGACAAAGACAAGTTGCCAGCGAACGTCGTGCCGGCCAAGCCCGTCCCCGTGAAACTCGAGATCAATGGGAAGGCCCACACGGTCACCGTCGAACCGCGAGTCACGCTGCTCGATGTGCTGCGCAACGACCTCAACCTGACCGGTGCCAAAGACGTCTGTACCACCACCAACTGTGGTGCCTGTACGGTGATCATCGACGGCAAGCCGGTGCTGGCATGTGCCCGCATGGCGGTCGAATGCCAGGGGAAGAAAATCACCACGGTCGAAGGACTGGGGGATGGCAAAGATGTCGATGACGTCGTCAAGTGCTTCGTGAAGCACGATGCGACGCAATGCGGCTATTGCACTCCGGGTTTCGTGGTCGCCACCCGGGCCTTCTTGAACTCCAAGCCCAATGCCACGCTCGAAGAGATTCGCAAAGGGCTGGGGGGCAATCTCTGCCGGTGCGGCACGTATGACGGAGTGGCCCATGCCGCCCTCGAATGTGCTTCGAAGAAGGGAGGCAAATAGTCATGGCGGAACGCAAATTTTCGTGGCCAGCCCGATCCGAAGCCACACTCATCGGCAAAGACATTCAGCGCATCGATGGCGTGGCCAAAGCCTCGGGTCAGGCCAAGTACACGGCCGACATCAATACCGAAGGGACGTTGTTCGCCCGGTTGCTGACTTCGCCCCATGCCGCGGCCAAGATCAAGTCGATCGACGTCGAGCAGGCGAAGAAGATGCCCGGCGTGCGGGCGATTCACCTGTTCAAGAACGAAGGGGATGAAATTCGCTGGGAAGGGGAATTGCTGGTCGCAATCGCCGCCGACCGAGTCGAACTCGCCGACGACGCCTTGAAAGTCGTTAAAGTCGAATACGAAGAGCTCCCCTTCTATGTCAATGAAGCGGATATTGTGCGGGCGGCCCACGCCGACCGCACGAAAGGCCTCGGAAAGAACGAAAAGGGAGATGTCGACGCCGCGTTGAAGACGGCGGCCGTGGTCCACCGGGGATACTACGGAGTATCGACGATCAGCCACATGTGTCTGGAACCGCACGGTTCGCACTGCCAGTGGGATGGCGACGACCTGGATGTGCATCTGTCGACACAGAACGTGTCGGGCACGCCCGGCCAGTTCGCCGAACCGCTCGAAATCGACGCCTCGAACGTCACGGTAACGTCCGATTACGAAGGGGGCGGTTTCGGATCGAAATTCGCCGCCGACGAATGGGGGATCGCCTGTGCGAAGCTCTCGCGGGAAGCGGGCAAACCGGTCCGACTGATGCTGGACCGCGCGGCCGAACTGAAAATCGCTGGCACGCGTCCGTCGGGCTACGCCGACGTGACGATCGCCGCCGATTCTGAAGGCAAGATCGTGGCCTGGGACAGCGTCCACTGGGGGACCGCCGGTTTTGGTGGCGGCGGTGTCGACGTCAACCAGTTGCCGTATCCGTTTGATTTCGAAAATCGCCGGGCGGCCCAGATCGGCATCTCGTGCAATACCGGTCCGAACCGGGCGTGGCGTGCTCCGCCGCATCCGCAATTGTGTGCCCTGACGCAGACGGCCATGGACGACCTGGCCGCCAAGATGAAGATGGGCAGTTATGAGTTCTTCGAAAAGAACCTGGCCTTTGCCCTACAGGACAAAGGTCCCGTGTACGCCGAGCAGATGAAGATTGCCGCCAAGGCGATTGACTGGAAGGCGAAATGGCACCCGCACGGTCAGGGAGGTAAAGGCCCGGTCAAGCGCGGACTCGGCCTGGCGCTGCATCGCTGGGGTGGCGGAGCGGGTCCCTGCACGTGTACCGTCAAGGTGCATCAGGATGGCTCGGTGGAGACGTTCCTGGGCAGCCAGGACATCGGCACCGGCACCCGCACGATCATCGCCATCACGCTGGCGGAAACGTTCGGTCTGCCCTTGACCGGGGTCAAAGTCAACCTGGGTTCGAGCAAGTATCCGCAGTCGGGGGCTTCCGGTGGCAGTATCACCGTGGGGGGCGTCTCGGGGGCTAACCGCCGGGCGGCCCAAACCGCGCTCTGGGAGATTTTCGACAAGGTCGCCGAGAAGTATAAGCTCGAATCGGCAGACGGTCTGGTCGCCAAGGGTGGAGACATTCTCAAAGGTAAAGAGAAGATCTGCACCTGGAAGCAGGCCTGCTCGCTGCTGGGCCCGATGGGGCTCGAGACCAAGGGCGAAAGTTCGCAGAAGACGAAAGATGGTCTGACGTCAGACCAGGTGGGTGGCGTGCAGATGGTCGATCTCTCGGTCGATACCGAGACCGGTCTGGTGCGGATCCACAAATTCGTCTGCGTGCAGGATTGCGGTCTGATCCTCGATGAACTGACCGCTCGCAGCCAGGTGCTGGGGGCGCTGATCATGGGGATCGCCTATTCGCTGTCGTAAGAGCTGATTATGGACTCGAAGACCGGTCGTTACATCAACGCCGATCTGACGCACTACAAACTGCCCCGCATCGGCGACATCGGCGAGTTGCAGGCGATCATGTATCAGCCTGACAGCGAGTACCAGCGCGGCGTGGTGGGGTTGGGCGAACCGCCGGTCATCGCACCGGGGGCCGCCATCTCGAACGCCATTGCCAATGCCACGGGCGTTCGCGTTCCCGTGCTGCCGTTCACCCCCAAGCGCGTTCTCGACGCTCTGAAAGGAGTTCACGCATGAATTCGTTCGAATACGCCAGTCCCCGCACCGAGGAAGAAGCGGTCGCACTGCTGTCGGCGCATGGTGGAAACACCGCTGTGCTGGCTGGCGGGACCGACCTGTTCAACCTGCTGCGTGCCGGCTGTATTACTCCGAGTCGGGTCGTCGATCTCAAGAACATCCGCTCGCTGCAGGGGGTCTCTGCGACCTCACGCGGCGTGCTGATCGGCGCTCTGACCACACTCGACGAGTTGCTGGTCCATCCCCTGCTGAAGCCGTATGACTCGCTGGCGCAGATTGCCGACGGAGTCCACAGCATTCAGATTCAGTCGATGGGCACTCTCGGCGGTGACCTGTGCCTGTTGCCCAACTGCTGGTACTTCCGCAACGGCTACGGCCTGTTGGGGATGGAACGGGGTACGTCTCTGCCGGCAACCGGACGTAATGAGTTCCACGCGGTGCTCGGAAATCGCGGCCCGGCCAAGTTCGTCTCGGCCTCGCGATTTGCCCCGGCGTTGATCGCCTGGGGTGCGGTGGCCCGCATTGCCGGTCCAGAACCGGGACAGGTCTCGGAACTGCCGCTGGAGTACTTCTTTACGTCTCCCAAGACAGCGGACCAGGGAGTGACGGTGTTGCAACCAGGTCAGATTCTGACCCACGTGTTGATTCCCGATCCGGTCCACGACGAGGTGCAGAGCGCGGCGTACGAGGTCTTGCAGATGGAAGGTCTCGACTGGCCGCTGGCTTCGGCCGCGGTCTGTCTGGCCAATTCGGCCGGTGTCGTCCGCGAGGCCCGCATCGTGCTGGGGCATGTCGCCCCCACGCCGTGGGTGTCACTCGATGCCGCCGCGGCCCTCGTGGGCCGTGAGATCGACGAAACGGTGGCCCAGGCCGCCGGCAATGCCGCCGTGGCCTCGGCCACACCGCTGTCGGAGAATGAATACAAGGTTCAGATCGCCCGTACCGCCGTCAAACGCGCGATTCTGCGTGCCGCCGGCCAACTGGAAGGAGCCCTGTCATGAACGACCTCAACCTGTTGCGTCAACTGGCGGAACTGCCTCCGCAGGCCGACAACGCGCCGGTCGAAAGCGACCGTTGCCGGAATCTGTGCTGCAAAGGCATGTACCTGAACTATGGCCTGGGTCAGAATGAGCGGGTCGCTGGGGACGGCAACTTCTGGTGCGGTAAGACGCAGCGGATTTTCGGCCCCGATGATCAGCTCGTGGGTGACGGCTTGTGCCGACACACCAGCCGCAGTTGCTACGAAGGGACCTGATTCGCAGGCCCGTGCCGTTCGTCAGGGGAGCTGACAATCTGGCCAGAAGATTCACTACCGGCCCGGCGCAACGTGCGCCGGGCCGGCGACTGAATCATGGCGGTGCTCATGGCCGCATCGTGCCAGAACGGGGAAATGGCGACCGTCGTGCCCCCTGCTCTGCCCGATCACCAGACAAGAACCGCCGCGGAAATTGTTGTTCGACGATGCGACCGATCGCACATTTGCTCAAACGGCCAACAAAAACTTGGTCGCGCGCTGCGAGTGCTGGCGACCATTTGAGTGCACGGCCAATCAGTCTCCGGGTGCAGCCTAGAGGTGTGACGAGACGATTCGTCCCGCGACACGCGTTCACAGAGATGCGGGCCGCTGTGAAACGAGCAACGGGTCCGCCTGTTCGTTGATTGTCTGATCCTGCCAGCGAGGATGCAACTGATGTCGGTGTGGGTGTTCGAAAAACTGGCCGGGGCCGCCGTCCGCCGCGATCCCAACGAAACGCAGTTGTTCAAAACCGAACAGACCGACGAGGGAGAATACGCCGGGACCGATGCGCTGGTCCGCGAGATCCTGCAGAACTCGCTCGACGCGCGCGTGGGGACCGGTCCGGTGCGCATCCATTTGTCGTTGCATGGCCCGCAGGAACTGCCCGAGCGTGGCCGACTCGCCCAGTACTTCCAGCGATTGGCGGCGCCCCTGCGGCACCGTGAGATTCGGTTTGATTCCCAGGGAGTGCCTGTGCGCCAAGAGGGCTTTCTCGTCTGTGAAGATTTTGGCACCCGCGGGCTGGTGGGAAACGAACTGCTGGCGAAAGACCCGCCGCCTGGTTCCCGCGATCAGCAGGACTTTTTCTGGTTCTGGCGCAACATCGGCCGCAGCGGCAAGACCGGAGATGACCTGGGACGCTGGGGACTGGGCAAAACCGTGTACCGCGCCGCCAGCCAGGTGGGGTGCATGTTTGGCCTGACCGTGCGCTCCACAGATGGCCGAGAACTGCTGATGGGCCAGGCCGTATTGCGCATCCACGAACACGAGGGGCACGAGTATGTCCCCGAAGGGTACTGGTGTGCCGGTTGTGCGCCGGCCAACAGCAGCACGCCCGGCCTGCCGTTGCCGATCTCAGGCCCGGCGGAACTGGCCCGTTTTCGTCACGAATGGAAACTCGAGCGACAACCGGGGGAACCGGGGCTGTCGGTTGTGGTCCCGTATGTCGCACCGGAACTCAAGGGGCAGAATCTGCTGCAGGCGATCTGTGTGCATTTCTTCCTGCCGATCATGCGTGGCGAACTCATCGTCTATTTGCAGGCTCCGGATCTGGAGCGGAAACGACTCGACGCCACGACACTCGACCGCGAATGCCAAAACCTGGTCTGGAATGGCCCGAAACGTACCAAACGGCACGTGGCACCGCCCACCTCGTTTGTGGCCCGCTGTCTGGCAGAACAGTCCGTAGCCACGACCCGCGTACTCGGCACCGAGCGGTTGCCGGAACTCACGGACGCGGCGTTGGATCCAGCGGTGCTGTCGCACTTGCGGCAGAGTTTTCACCAGTCACAACTGCTCGCCGTGACCGTGCGACTCGCTTTGCCGCGCGTCCAGGGGGCCGCCGACACAGGCCAGCTGCGGGTGTTCGTCCAAAGGCAGCCGGAAGGCACACGCTGCGATACGTATTACGTCCGCGAAGGGATGACGATCACGAAACTCAATTCGCGGGCGGCCCTGCGGGGTGTGCAGGCGCTCGTCCTCGTGGATGAAGGGCCGCTGGCGTCGCTGCTGGGAGATTCGGAAGGCCCCGCCCATGAAGACTGGGACACATCCGAAGATCGCCCCAGTCGGACCTGGGCCAAATGGAAGGGTCGTGTGAAATTCTGCCGGCGGATCGTGGATGACCTCGTCGAGTTGCTGAATCCGCCGAATTCTCAGGCCGATTTCGAATTGCTCAGCGATTTTTTCTCGATCCAGAAAGCGCGGGCTCCCCTGCCCGCCCGGCTGCCGGCTTCCTCGGGAACAGGTCCCGCCGTGTTGAATCCGATCGCCGCCCAACCGCACTGGTATCGGCTCGACGGTCGCCGGGGCGGGTTTCGGATCGCCCCCAGCCATCTGCTGCCGATTCCGCCGCAGGCCCGTTTGCGGGTGGCCGTGGCCTACGATCTGTCGACCGGGAATCCGCTCAAGAAGTGGAGCCCTCTCGATTTCGATTTCGGAATCGCCGGGTCGGTTACGGTGAAATCCGAACGCGTCACCATGCAGGTGCTCGCCGGCAACGAACTTTTGCTGACGATGGCGGGGGATGGATTCTCGTTCAGCGCCGAAGGATTCGACGAGCACCGCGATCTGCTGGTACGTATCGACGAGGTCGATGACCGTCCACACGAAAGGGAGAGTGAGCCATGATCAAACGGGTGAATTCCACGGGACGTCGACGAATCGCCGGGAGCAGGGTCACGATCGCGGTCCACGACGCCACTCCCCGGACGTTCGAGGCGCGAATCGACCTGCAGGACTTCGCGGCCCCGGCCGATGCGGCCGTCATCCTGGAAGCGACCTGTGCCGGCTCGAATACGATTCTGCGATTCGAGTGCGGTCCGCTGGGCACACTCGGCGCGCCGGTCACGGGTGAGTTACGCGATCTGCACGGCAAACACGTGTTCTTTTCTCTGAAAGTGATCGATCGCTCAGAGCGCTTCGGACGCATTCTGGGTGTGGCGCACAACATTCGTCCCCTGCAGGGAGGGAACCAGACGGCGGTGGGCCGTCGCGGGATTCTGCCGATCGAGGCCCAGGAACTCGGCGCGGCGTTATGGAAACTGGAATTTCGCAACGAAGATGTCTTTCTGCTGGTGAACCAGACCATCCCCGGCCTGGCTGACCGGATGCGCTATGACCCCACCGTTTATGCGCTGATCTACCCGGCCATCATCCGGGAGATCTTACGACGGGCCCTCTCCGAAACCGCCGGCGATGAGGGGGACGATGACGGTGCTGACGACCGCTGGCCACAGCTTTGGTTACGTTTCGCCCAGCGGTTGCACCCCGAGCGTCTCGCCTCGCCGCCTGATGACGACGGCGACGAGCAGGACGAGTGGATCGAAGCGGTAGCCGAGGCCTTTTGTCGCGAGCACGACCTGCGTGAGAGTTTCTTGCGGGCGATGCCGAACGCGGGCGCGGGAGACGGGCCATGAACCTGCGCCGTTTCAACGCGGCCGGCCTGGTCGCGATGCGAAATGCGCTGCAGGCCATGCGGTCGGCTCCCGGGGCGTCGCCGCCGCACGCGCTGCTGGAGGACTCGGCACTCACCGAAGTGGTCACTCCACCACGACCGGTTTTGGTCGCCCCGTTGAACACGAAAGGTGACGCGGCCCGCTTGCTGCAAGACCTGCTGCAGGGACTGCCCGTCGACGACGTGGCCCGCGACGCCGGCCTGTGGACCTGGCTCGCACTCCATTACTTTGATGCGGTTTGTCCCATGGAAGCCGGCCAGCGGACGGTGCGTAATGATTACCATTACGTCTTCGAACCCGAGAACCCGCGGCACTACTACCGGCACCTGCTTTTCATCTCGTGGCGGGTGCTGATCGTG
>JAFEBR010001118.1 GCA_018242565.1 Planctomycetota bacterium
CAAGTACACAGGCAAGGTGTTGTGGAAAGTCGACCGGTCTGAGTTTCCTCGCAACTATTGTACACCCATCATCTGGGAGGTCGGCGGCAAGAAACAAATCGTTGTCGCAGCCACCCTGCGGATTGCAGGGTATGATTTCGAAACGGGAGCCGAAGTCTGGACGGTGCGGGGTGTGGCCCGCATTGTGAACATGACGCCGGTTGTCGGAGATGACGGGACGCTGTACGCCGCGTGCTGGTCTCCCGGGGGCGATGAGACCGATCGGATCGTGACGGGGCCGTTTACCGATCTCTTGAAAGAGAGCGATACCAATCAGGATGGGCAGATCAGCCCCACGGAAGCCCCCGACGGAGCCGTCCGGCAGCGATTCACGCAGATCGATCGCGACAAGGACGGGCAGATCACCCGCCAGGAATACGAGTCGATGCGACGTGTGTTTGAAGAAGCCCGCAATGTCGTGGTCGCCATCAAACCCGGAGGTACAGGCGATATCACCGACACGCATGTTCTCTGGAAGTACACCAAACAGATTCCGTACTGCCCGTCGCCCGTGCTGTATCGCGGACAGTTGTTCATGATCAAGAATGGCGGCGTTCTGGCCGTCGTCGACGCGCGGAATGGCAACCCCCTGAAGCAGGGACGCATCGCCGCGACCGGGGACTACTACGCTTCGCCCGTGGCGGGCGACGGCAAGGTCTTCACATTGAGTCAGCAGGGAGTCCTCACGGTGCTCGATGCGGGACCCGGATGGCGCGAGATCTCGTCGGCGGATTTTGGTGAAAAGGCCTACGCCAGTCCGGCCATTGTCGATGGTCGGATCTACGTGCGCACCCAGGGACATCTGTACTGCTTTGGAATTCCATGAATAAAGCGTTCGTCAAAGAGCAGGATCACACCGAAGGGCGGTGTCCGCGTTGCGGATCACCAGGGACGGTCGTATTTGAGAATACGCTGCGGGCCCACCTGACGGCTGAGCAACTCAAGAATCTGACTGACTCGGCTTTTTTTTGCGGCCAGCCTCGTTGCCCCGTCGTCTACTTCGATCTGTTCGATCGGGTCGTCGAAGAAACCGCGGTGTCGACGCCAGTCTATCCGAAAAATCCCGCGGCGCCGTTGTGTTATTGTTTCGGGTTAACCTGTGAGGATGTTGAGCAGGATCTGGCCGAGGGGGTGGTCACACGGACGCGGGCTTGTGTCGAGCGGGCCAAAACGGCCGACGCGCGGTGTGGCACGGCCGCCCCGAGCGGTCAATCGTGTGTCGCCGAGGTACAGCGCTACTACATGCGCCGGGTGTCCAGCGGTTCGTAAACTCGTGAGGAACCGGCGGCGTCGATCCACGTACGGGCGATCGAAGGGCAGAATCGGGACGTTGCAGCGGTAGGTACCGCACACCTTGCCTGGACGTCAGAGTTTCGCAAGTCGGCATCTTTTTCGTTGTCCGGCTGTTCGGCATCTCTGGCAGGCTGTTTCGAGCATCGAGACGGTGCCGGACGATAGTCAGCTTCCCGGTCGAGACTCTCGTGCTACGGTTCTTCCTGACAGGAGGAATGTCTGCCCGAGTGCTGAGGTGATGCCTTGTGTCACCAGCCATCTGGATCCGCAGGGATCCAGGGCAGAGATCTGTTGGAGGAGGATTCCATGATCCCACCGCTGCGCGAATTGTGCGTTGCCCTTGCCTTGGCATTGTGTGCCGGGATGGGATCAGTGCGGACCTGTTCGGCTAAAGAACCTCCTGCGGCGGGTCCCCGCTTAACTCCCGAGGTCATCGAAGCTGAGCAGCGGGAATGGAAACCGACGACGCGCCCACGGTCCGGCCCGAACCGATCGGCTAAAACCGCCAGTTCCGTGCGGGCTCAAAAAATCTCGAACGAGACCGGATCTGATCCGGAATCGGCGCGGGGCGTTTCATCCACGGAATCGAATGTCGCCGAGACGGTGATTTCAGGCGCGGGGGCCTCAGTCAGCGCGGGCAGTCCACAGGTTGTGGCGACTTCAGATCTGGGTGACAAAGACTACTGGATCGTCAGCAGTCGAGGTTGCGATCCCGCCAAGCCGCCGGCTGACGTGACGAGTTGCCTGGCGGTGTTCCACAAAGTCGGTGATCAGGAACTGGCGCGGTCTTCGGGCGACATGCTGATGGCTTCGCTGCGACCGGGGCGTCCGGTCTGTTTTGTCGTCCATGGCAGTTACAACCGCTGGAGCGATGTCGTTTCGGAAAGCCGCAAGATCCATCGCTGGTTGAAAAACGCCGCTCCGGGCAGTCCGTTGCAGGTGGTGTTCTTTTCCTGGCCAGCGGACGGGAATATGCCGTACCTGTTGCCCGTGGACATCTCGATTCTGGGGCGTCGTGGTGCGGCGCATGGCATTTTTCTCGCCAAGCTGATCAGCCAGTTACCCGCCGATCAGCAGGTCTGTGTACTGGGACACAGCCATGGTTCGCGAGTCGCATTGGCCGCACTACATCTCCTGGGTGGGGGCCGTCTGGAAGATGGCGGTGTCTTGCCGCAGGGGACGGCCTATCCCACGCATGTGCGTGCTGTGCTGATTGCCGCGGCTGTTGACCACAACTGGATGAATCCCGGGCAACGATACGATCGTTCGTTGTATGTTCCCGAAAAAGTACTGTTGATGCGGAATTCCCGCGATGGCTGGTTGACGATGTATCCCGGTCGAAAAGTGGTCGGGGAGCGGGCCCTGGGAAAAGAGGGCTTGGGTAAAGACGATCGCATGGCCCTGGGTCCACTCGGTCAGAAGGTCGCGGAACTCAATGCCGCGCAGTTCACGAGTTGGCACCACTCGTTTGAGGATTTCCACGGTTGTACGGAACTGGGACAGGCAGTCGTGCCGTACGTCTATTTCCTGGAAGAGGGAGCCGCACCGGTTAGTCCGACCACCAGCATTACACCCGCTGGTCGCAAAGCCGATTACAGCCCGGGGAATGTACCAATTCTTCCCAAAGAGTAGGCGGACCACACGTCAGCAACCCACCACAAGTTTTGTAGTGTGCAGAGAGCAGTGCCGATGAGTCGGGGCGAACTCTCGTGGCGCGAGTCGGCCCGGTTTACTCACTGCTGATCAGCAGTTCGGCGCGAACCTCTCGATCTTCCGAGTTGTAATTCAGCGTGAAGCCGAGTTGCTGGCAGACTGACTGCATCGCCTGATTGTCCGCCAGGATGTGTGCGAATACCTTGCGGATCCGCTCGCGACGGCCGATTTCAATCAGTTGCGACAAAAGTCGCGTGCCGGCGCCCAGTCCCTGCCAGTCGTCGCGGATCAACATGGCGAATTCGGCGTCCTCGTCTCCCGGATCGCGGCTCAGTCGGCCGACGCCCACGATCTGACGCTTACCGGTCGAGGGGTTGATGTGCTCGGCGACAATGGCGACTTCGCGGTCGAAATCGGTGTCACAGATCCGCACCAGTCGCTGGTGGTTTGTCCGCTGCCCGAGATTCATCACGTGCCAGTAGCGGGAGTGGACCGAATCTGCCGAAAGTGCCTGATGGAATTCGATCAGCAGCGTTTCATCTTCCAGACGAATGGGACGGATCGTGACTTTCGCGCCATTTCGCAATTCGCCGGAGGTCAGATACTGGGTGGGATATGGCCTGACAGCCGGTCGCGGCAAGGAGTCGAGGGGTTTATCGGCCCCGTACAAAACGACCCGGGCGTCCAGGGCGATGACTCCTGACGGCGAGGCGAGCAGGGGGTTGATGTCGCACTCCTTGATGCGGGGCTGTTCGGTGACCATGGTCCCAAACCGGATCAAAGCGCGATGGAGTTCGGGGAAATTCACGGGAGGCCGGCCCCGGACCCCTTTCAGCGCCTGGTAGATTTTCGTCTTCTTGATCAATCGCTGCGCCAGCGTGGCGTTGAGTGGAGGGAGCGCGACGGCCCGGTCACGGTACACCTCGACAAGCTGTCCGCCTGTTCCGAACAGCAGGGTCGGACCAAATTGCTCGTCGACCGTGCTGCCCAGGATCAGTTCATAGCCTTCGTTGCGGATCATGGGTTGTACCGCCACGCCCTGGAAATGCCCGGCTCCGGCGCGCTCCTGGATCGCTTCGGCGATTTCGTGGAAGGCGGTGCGCACGGCATCGGCATCGGGCACATTCAATCGAATGCCTCCCACATCGGTTTTGTGGGTGTAGGTCAGTGAATGAAGTTTGATGGCCACCGGAAAACCCATTTCGGCAGCGATGGCCGCGGCTTCATCGGCCGATGTCGCGACGCGCGTGGGGACCGTTGGAATTTGATAGATGGCGAGCAATTGTTTGGATTCGGCCTCAGTCAGCAGTGTGCGGCCTTGTGCCAACGCGGCCTGAATAATCTGGGCCGCCGCGGCACTGCGGGCTGCGGCCCCTTCGAGGTCGTCGAGCACGAGTTCGGGGGTTTCATAGATGTTCTGCAGACGTTCGCCATACTGCCACAGGTAATTGAAGGCGCGGGCGGCCGTGTCTGGGTAGTCGAACGTAGGAATCGACGCTTCATTCAGCAAACGGGTGCCGTCGGCGACTGTGGGGCCGCCCATCCAACTCGCGAGCACCATTTTGTCTTTGATCTTCCCTGCAGTGCACAACTGCCGGGCGGTTTCCGTCGGGTCGGTCATATCCTGCGGAGTCAAAATCACCAGCAGGCCATCGCTATTCAGGTCTTGTGCCGCGGTCGTCAACGCCTGGGCGTACCGGTCGGCTCCAGCATCTCCGAGAATGTCGATGGGGTTGTTGCGGCTCCAATGCGGAGGCAGAAAGGCGTTGAGAGCCGCATGGGTCTCGGGCGAAAGTTCGGCGGGAATGCCGCCTCCTTCCACGAGTGCGTCGACCGCCAGGACGGCTGGTCCCCCGGCGTTGGTGAGAATGGAGAGCCGCTTGCCCTTTGGAAGCGGTTGTTTGCCTAAAACCTCGGCGAGAGAGAACAAATCGGCGATGCGTTCGACGCGCAAGATCCCCGCGCGATCGAGGGCGGCGTCAAACGCCTGATCGCTGCCCGCCAGTGAGCCGGTGTGTGACGCGGCGGCCTTAGCGGCGGCTGGACTGCGTCCGGCCTTGATCGCAATGATCGGTTTCTGCTGCGCAACCTGGCGCGCCGCCGACAGGAAGGAGCGTGCATCGCCTCCGACGGTTTCCATGTAGAGCAGAATGGCGCGGGTGTGTGGATCGCGTCCGAAATACTCGATGAGATCGCCCCAGCTGACATCCAGCATCGATCCCATCGAGACGAAGGCGCTAAAGCCCACATGTTCTTCTCGGCTCCAGTCCAAAATGGCTGTACACAGGGCGCCACTCTGACTGAGGAAGGCGACGTGACCTGGCAATGCCATCACCCCGGCGAAGGTGCCATTAAATCCGGTGATGGGGTTCATGACCCCCAGGCAGTTCGGCCCGATGATGCGAATCCCTCGCTCATGGACAATTTCGCCGATTTCATCCTGCAGCTTCTGGCCCGCCGGTCCCAATTCATTGAAGCCGGCGGAAATGACGATCGCCGCACCGATGCCGGCGTCAGCGCATTCGCGAACTAACTGTGGCACTGTGGGCGCGGGTGTGACGATGACAGCGACATCGGGACATTCGGGAAGATCGCGGACCGTGGGAAACGCCGGGACTCCCAGCACCGTCGGGCGATTCGAATTCACCGGAAATACCGCCCCGTGAAATGACTTCGCCAGCAGGTTGGCCGTAACAGTGCGGCCCACGCTGCCTGGGCGTTCGGTCGCACCGATGACGGCGACCGAGCGAGGCTGAAACAAAGGGGTCAGCGAATCGTAGGGAAATTTCCGGCGATTGCCTTTGGTTGGTTTACGAGCAGACGTGGAAAGTGCTGCCGCAGCGGAATCTTCAACGGGCTGGTGATTCACGATTTTTTCCCCAAACGATCTTCAGACAATCTGCCGCATCTGTGGAGAGTTCCAGGGAGAGCGGGTTCCCGGGCGGCGCCGCAAACCGTAACAAAATCAATTTGCGTCGTCGAGGAGATTCTTGAATTCGTCGATGCCGCAGTGCGCGCCGCATGAGGCCGTGCCCGGAAGCGGCATTGAGATATCTGCTCGTCGGGCCAGTCCCGGGCCAGCAGTCCACGAACAACGACCGCTGAAAACAGGCCACCTCAGATTGATGAATGTGCATGTTTTCTGTCAGCAACTGGACTACCGGAAACTGTGCTCTGCCGGCTGCAGCAACTGTCGACAAAACCCCTCGGGGTTTTCCCGTTGATGGGAATTTCGAGAAGTCGAAGTCATCTGAAGATGAGCGTGAATGTTGGTCAGCCGACAGGTCGTCGCTGGATTGACGGTGTGCTGGCCTTGGTGCACCGTCGAAGACACGATAATTCTGCGGTGTTGCCAGGGATGTCGATGAGATGATAACGCAGATTGTGCGAATCGTTTGTCACGCATGAACCGAGTCACAGGTGGAGCACCGCGTGATTTCGGGTGATGGTTCATGGCCTTCGCGCATTCTCACGCGTAAGAATCTGAGAATTCCGTCTTCTACCGGTTGTCTTTCGGAGGGGGGAGACCTAAAGTTACCGCAGACACAGCTTCTCTCGCAGTCGTATTGCTGGCCCGGTGCGACGCGATCGACGGAGCTGTGTTTTTTTGTTTTTATCAGTAGCCGAATTCTTGTGTTCGCCAGTGCGTCAACAGTTGTTTACGCGGCGATCCGTTCGGCTGAATTGTGCTCCCTTTGGGGCAAGACTTTTGCGCCAATTAGTCGTTCGCAGACATGCGACGCGAGGAGCGACATCTCGTGTCGCGTGAAATACGCCGAACGATGTGTTGTACTCAAAGACACATCTTGCGAAGTTGACGTGACGGTCAACATCATCGGCAACAGGTTGGTGACGCACGTGCCCCGCAGGTAGCTTCGGACCAGCGGAGGCGAACCCGCCCGGTCCCAGATCGCCGCGAGATTCACATTGGAGATTCCCGCGAGAAACGGAAGGTCATGTGCCAGTCGCCCTGGTGAGCGGATGCTGGGCCACCAGTCCCAGAGTCGCGATAAAAAATCGAAACCGCGAGAATTGTCGATCAACCGTGCCGTCTGCTTTTGCCGCTGGGTCAATGCTTGAACGGTTGCGACGATTCGCGAAAACGGCCACTGCGGGGAAATCACGGCGCGAATCGCGAACTGCGAGACGAATTGCCCAAAGGCCAGACGTTCATGCTTGGTCCCGCGTGAACTCAAGTCGGCCAGAGTCGCCAGAGCCATCGGCAGTGGGTGGCATTGATTTCCGGTACCGATTCGCTGCGAAAACCATTCGAACAATGTGGCGAGGAGCAGATCGTTCACCGAAGCGTGAAACTTGTGGCAAGTGGATTGCAGTGCCTCGAGAGGCAGGGCCGTGTGGTGGATCTGAAAGTCCATGTGCAGGTCATCGGGATCTCGCACAGGTAAGCGCAGGCAGTGCCGAGATTGCCACCATTCGTCCAGGATGTGAAATGCCGTGACGAGAGATCGCGACAGGCGAAATTCCTGAGGGTAAAGATCCGGAAGTGTCCGATCGCTGATCAGAGCCAGGTTTTCGGTTAAGCAGGCGTCAGGCTGGGCCAATCGGGTGAGCAGTTCCTGGATCAGCAACGCCAGGGCGCGCGCGTCAGCGACCACATGCCGGTAGCAGACCAGCAGCAGCGGCGCATGATGGCGAGAGCGAATTACGCGCAGTCGAAATGGCGTCTGGTGTTCGGCGAATGGCGTGTTCAACTCTGCCGTGACGGCCGATTCGAGCAAAGGCAGTTCGTCGACACTGGTCCATGTTTCAGAAAAATCGAAAAGCGGGCCGAGTTGTTCGGAAATGCCGATGGACCGTGGGGGCTGATTTTCCGAGGGGGACTTGAGCAACCGCTCGAAAACCCGATCTGCGGCGTGGCGGATCGCCTGCGAGGAAACCGGCCGATTCAATTGCACAACATGAACGGCGTTCACGGGGTGCAGTTGCTCCCAGCGACGCATCATCGCTTGCAGGCCGTGGCCGGCGCGAGGGCATGACAATTCTTCAAAGGGAATCATGGAACCCGAATCCGTTCGGGGGCAGGGCATGACACAGGTCGTGTGTTGCGTATACCAGAAAGCCGCCTGATGGGGAAACTCGAAAAGTCGGCCGGTATTGGGGCCGCGTGTGGCTGGCCGATCTGCCTGATCGACTGGCCGGAACCGCTTGAATTCGTGAGTCTTTCATAGCAAGATGCGGTGTGTGCGACTCTGCGTCAGTGACGACGTTGCGAACTCTTGTCCTTCACGAAATTCCCGGTGAGATCATGCGCATTTTCTCTGTGATGTTCTGCTGCCTTGTGCTATGCGGCGTCTGCGTGATGCCTGCAACGGGAGGCCCCACTGACGACGTTTATCGCCTGGGGCCCGATTCCGAACCGCACGACGGGGTTCCTGAAGGCGAAATCATTGGCCCGTTAACTCTGGCGAGCCAGGTCTATCCGGACACCACTCGACACTACTGGATTTATGTGCCGGCCCAGTACGACGGCAAACAAGCGGCATCGCTCATGGTGTTTCAGGATGGTCACGCGTTTCTGAATCTCAAAGGGGATTACCGGATTCCCTATGTCTTCGATAACCTGATTTATCGCCGTGAAATGCCGGTGACAATTGGCGTGTTCATTAACCCGGGACACACGGCTGAGCAAAAAGAGGCCTCGGCCATCGACTGGGGGGATGGCACGACAAATCGGCGAGTGGAGTACAACGCGCTCAACGAGACCTATTCAAAAATGATCGTCGAGGAGCTGCTTCCGGAGTTATCCAAGAAGTACAAGTTGTCGGCGGACCCGGCGGATCGCGCCATTGCCGGGGCCAGTTCTGGGGCGATTTGTGCGTTCACCGTCGCCTGGCATCGACCCGATCAGTTCCGAAAAGTGATCAGTACGATTGGCAGCTTTACGAATATCATGGGCGGGCATGCCTACCCCGAGATTGTTCGCCAGGCCGAGCCCAAGCCGATTCGAATTTTCTTGCAGGATGGGCTGAACGACAATCGCGGATTTCGGCGAAATGGTGAGTACGACCCGCTCTGGGACTGGCATACCCAAAACCGAAAGATGGTGGCGGCCCTGACCGAGAAGAAATACGACGTGAACTTCGTCTGGGGGATCGGTACACATTCCAATAAGCAGGGGGGCGCTATTATGCCTGACATGTTGCGGTGGCTGTGGCGCGATTACACGCGTCCCGATGACCCGCGAGACGACAGTAACCGCAAGCTGTTTGTGCCCGTGTCGCCCTGACGGGAATGTTGATTTGGCGGAATTCGGCAACAGGCGGTCAATCGGCCAGCGGATGTAACCGCTTGAATTTCTGGAGATCCGGGAGGCTTTCGGACGATAATTGTTTTCACCCCCAAAACCGAGCGGTCCGTGCAGAATCCGAGCTGTGGGTTCGTTTTGGGGGGGGCGGTGAGGCGGAAGCTCTGCAGGCCCGATGGGAGTCGAGTGACTGGTTCGTGAAAGCGGCCGCCTGTTGGTTTTTGGACCAATTTCAATTTTCGACCGAAAGTAACTTGACGTTTCGAGAGGCTCTGCGTAACATTCCTCTCCCGACGCGACAAATTCTCTCGGCGTCAGGCCTTCCAGTTGCTCAGCGTTTTCAAAATTTGATCAGTAGGCTTGCAA
>JAFEBR010000111.1 GCA_018242565.1 Planctomycetota bacterium
GTCGCGAATTAACGCGGCGATGGGTTGGTCCACGGCCGCGGCCATTTTGGGATGTCCCTCCGAGATGTTTCCGTGGTCATCCCACGGGGCCACAAACCGCACCCCTTTCATCATCGTCAATTCGACGAACGGGACTCCCCGTTCGCTCAGACGGCGTGCCAGCAGGCACTGTTTGGCAAACTGCTTCAGTTGCGGGTTCGCGGAATCGACACCATAGGCAGACTGCATCGCGGGTGTTTCATCGGCGAAGCGAGCCAGGTCGGGTATGGCCGTCTGCATGGCACAGGCGGTCTCGTAGTTGCGGATGGCGGCCTCGAGAGCCCTGGTTTCGGGGTTGGTGGGTCCCCCTTGCGTGTCCAGAAAGCGCCGGTCCAGCGCGGCTACGAAATCGAGTAAGAGACGCTGGTCATCGGGGCCATCGGCGGGTGACAGATTTCCGACCAGTTCCGATCCACTGTACGTGTCGAAAATGGTTCCTTGATGGATCGCTGGCAGGAAGGCATTGGAAAAATTCTCGCCTCCGCCGATTGGCAGCAGGCCGCCATTGAGGATCACGTACCCCGGCAGATTCGCGTGCTCGGCTCCCAATCCATAGCAAACCCATGACCCGAGGGAAGGGCGGCCTTGCAAGGGATGCCCACAATGCAGTTGGAAGCAGGCCTGCGAGTGCTCGGCGAAATCCGCCCGCATCGAGCGAATCACACACAGATCGTCCGCCAGTTTCGACAGGTGGGGAAACAGTTCTGAAATCATCAGCCCTGATTTGCCCTGTGGGGCGAATTTGAACGGGCTCCCCAGGCAGGTCCCGTTCTGATCAAACTGGGTGGCATCGATCACCGCGGGAAACGGCTTCCCATGTTCGCGGTTGAGGAGCGGTTTGGGATCGAAGGTGTCCACCTGCGATGGGCCGCCATCCATGAACAGCAGAATCACGTGCTTGACCCGCGCGGGGTGCTGGTTCCATGCGTGAGAGGCTGCGGGGGCCGCCATGGCGCGACGGGCGTCTTGTCCCAACAGGTGCGCCAGGGCCAGCAGTCCAAAACCGTGAGCGCTGCGCGACAGCCAGTCGCGCCGCGAAAGAGTCTGTGGAAGATTCATGGCAGGTAGATCGCCTCTTTCAGGTTGAACAGTGCGTGCGCGAGCACGTGCCAGGCCTTGGCTGCGGATTTCCGGGTGGTGATCTGGGCCACCAATTCTGCCGATTGCCGCAACTCGTCGGGAGTCGGTTCTCGATTGAGCAATTCCCGATACAACAGGGCGATACGCCGGTGGTCGTCGGATTCCGTGCGGCAAACGCGTTCGGCCCAGAGACGGCTGGCATGGATCACGAACGGGTCATTCATCAACGTCAGACTCTGGGCCGGAACAATCGCCAATGGTCGTCGTCCCGCGGGAGCGGTCGGGCGCGGGAAATCAAATGCCAGCAGAAACTCATTGGGGAAATTGCGGCGGACCTCCAGAAAAATGGAACGCCGACTGTCGCCATCGAGCGGCCCCTGCGGCGACTGCTTGTTCGGATCCTGCATCACGCGATAGTAGCCGAGTGTGCCCAGCCCACTGTCGCTCGACCGCATGGTGCCCGTCAGGAGCAGCAGCGTATCGCGAATCGCTTCGGCATCGAGACGGCGGACGCTGGCGTGGGACCAGAAGCGATTGCCCGGGTCGATTTCACTGGCTGTTGCGGTGGGAGTCGATGATCGCTGCCACGCCTGGGTCAGCAGCAGTTTCTTGATAAGCCGCTTGGTTGACCATTCCTCGTCCATGAACTCGATGGCCAATTGATCGAGTAATTCCGGGTGCGTGGGGGGCTCTCCCATGCGCCCGAAGTTATCGACGGTGGCGACCAACCCGCGTCCGTATAACCAGTGCCAGACCCGGTTCACATAGACGCGAGCCGTCAGTGGATTCTGTGGACTGGCAATTTCCTCAGCCAGTTGCCTTCGGCCACTTTCGGTACCGGCATAAGAACTCGCGACCGAGCCCAGTACGGCCAGATAACGACGCGGTACGGGATCACCGGGTTGGCGGTGGTCGCCACGCGGCAGCCAGGGTTGATCGACCGCGCAGTGGTCTTCGTGGACGCCAGGCGTACGGCGTGCCACGGGGATGGTGCTTTCCAGTCGCTGGTAGTTGTCCGTTAGAGTCTTCAGCGACTGAGATTCCGGTGCCTGGCATGACAGGACACCGGCCTGCAGCAGCGTACTGATCCAGCGGGCATCCAGGTCGGTCGACGTGCCGCGTTCAAAACGCTCTATCACATGTCGTGACTCGTCGCAGAAGGCGGTCAACCATTCACCGTGGGTGCGGCGCGATTCGGCCGTCGGGCCAATGTGGGTGAATTCCGCGGGCAGCGTCGGCGGATCCACCGGTCTCCCTCCCCGTGGATGCTTCACAACCTGGGCGATGCCAAAACTCGACCGGCCATCGCTCTGCTCGAGGATTTTCGGATCCTTGGTCACGCCGATATACGGTTTGTCATCGCGGGTGAGCAGTTCGAGATGGGCCCGCAGGTTGCGCCACTGGGGACGGATCGGCAGAGTGACCCACCGCAGGCTGGGCGAATCGAGTGTCGGGTTCACCGCATCAAACAGCAGGGAATCGCCCTGAAAGTTCTCGATGACCAGACGTGCGCGGGCCTGACCGGTACCCCGGACCAGAAGACTGATCTCGTCCATGTCCAGTACGAAATCAGGCGAGCGTAACGAACCCCCATACCGGTCTGAGACGGTATTGCTGTGATAACCCCGTTCGAGCAGGGCGGAAAACGGCGACTCACGGCCGCCGGTCGCCGACCAGGCGCCGGCCTGATTAACCGTCTTCGGCGGCAGTCCCACCCCCACGATCTGCCATCCGGTGAGATTCCCGTTGGTCAGATCAAAGAGTACGCTGCAACCGGTTGGCAGCGATTGCGACCGCTGGAACTGATCGGCCAGGTCGCGGTGCTTCTGCTCGGCGATCGCTGGGTAACTTGCAGTGTCGGCGACCAGCACCTGTGCCACCCAGTTTAAAGCCGGCCGAGAGTGGCGTTCCGGAGCCTTGCCATCGGGTTTACACAGTGCGTATGCCAGGGCCTTCGTCCAGGGGGCTGCCGGGACCTGGGGTTGCAGGTCTTTCCAATTCGTCTCGGGTTTGACGTGTTGCTGGCACCACACACGCGCCTGCTCCAGTTCACGGGGCCAATTTGCGATCTGCTGGATCCACAAAGTCGCGGTCGCGTGCCGAATCGGATCTTGTAGCGTCTGCAAGGCGGCTGTTTCGCGAGTGAAGACTTGCGGATCGTCGATCACGCGCATTGCTGTCCGCGTGCTCCGAAAGATGCCATACAGTGCATAGTAGTCTTCATCCGAGATCGGATCGAACTTGTGGTCATGACAACGGGCACACGAGATGGTCAGCCCCTGAAAGGCTTTGCCGAGGGCGTCGATCTGGTTGTCGATGACTACGATTTCTTCACGTTTGACGTCGACCGGCGTCTGGTTGAACTCCACAAATCGCAAGAAGGCGGTGCCAATCAGGGCTTCGTTGACTCCCAGTGAGGTGTTCCAGCGCGGGGGAATGAGATCGCCAGCCAGGTGTTCGCGGATCAACTGCTGATACGAGACATCCTCTTGAAAGGCTCGAATCAGATAATCCCGGTAGCGGTAGGCAAACGGTAACAGGGCATCGTCTTCGGAACCGTGGGTTTCGCCATAACGCACGACATCCAGCCAGTGCCGTGCCCAGTGAATCCCGAACTCGGGCTTCGCCAGAAACCGATCGACACAGTGGGCCCACGCGTCTGCACTCGCATCGTGCGCAAACGCCTCGACCTCGGCGGGAGTCGGAGGCAGACCACTCAATTGAAAGCTCAAGCGTCGGATCAAAGTCCGCCGGTCGGCCATCGGGGCGGGAAGGATTTTCCCCTCGGCCAGGCCTCGGTCGATCCAGTCATCGATGGTGTGTGGGGCCGGTGAGTCGCTGGATTTTGGTCGCAAGGGTTGCCAGCACCACCATTGGGCACGCTCGCGTGCCACCGCGTCCCACGAACCTGCTTCCGCGGCGTCGAGCGCTTCAGGCTTGTCTCGCGGATCGGGGGCCCCCAGGCGGATCCACTTTTCCAGGATGGCGATCGATTCGTCGGGCAGTTTCGGCGCTTTCGCGGGCATGGCCACGACATTGGGGGCATGCCGGACGGCACGGAGCAGCAGGCTTTTGTCGGGTTCGCCCGGAACAAGCGCCGGACCGGAATCGCCCCCCGTCTGCCAACCCTGCCGGCTGTCGAGTGCCAGGGAACCGCTGGCCTTGTTCGTATTGTGGCAATTCAGGCACTCGCGGCGCAGCAGCGGACGGACTTGCTTCTCGAAGAATGTCACCCCGGCATCTTGAGCGATCGCGCTGGTCGAACCCGACAGCACCCAGAGTACGCAGAGGGCGAGCGTACAGGTTGGCAGGACGCTGGTGCGTTCTGAATTCCCGTTGTGGCTCATGGATCGGCTCAAAAGCATGTTTCAAATCGCCAAGAGTTTGAGTTGTGGCTGACGATCAGCGTGCGATGGTGCGTCGCTCGGGGCGACCATCATCCGCAGTTTACGCAAATTCTATCAATGGGATGAGCGTGTCCGTAGCGATCGACCGGCAAGATCGCAAATCTGCGGTTCGCTTCAGACGATCGTACGAGTGGGCTCATCGTGTGTGGCCAATGGAAACAATCGAGACAGCAGTGCATGCGTGGGCCAGAAAATCAACAAGGCGAGCACCGCCATTTCCGCGAGAACGTACAGTGGTTGCGGCAGCCATTGTTGTGGCTGCTTGTCGCTGAGGCCATACACGTAGTTGATGTTGACGACGCGTTGTGGATCTTCGGGTGGTGCCGGGGGGGCCGGCATGCACAAATAACAGAATGCGACGAGCCCCCAGGCGAGAACGGTCCAGGCCCGCAGGGCTCGTTGATCGTACCCGAGTCGCCAGTTCAGCCAGACGAGCAGTATGGGGAGCCAGAAATGAAACAGTGAGAGTCCTCGCGAGAAGAGCGGAATCGACGAGTCAAACATGTAGTCGGTCATGCCTGTCATCCGGAATCCGCACAGTGCGAGCAGGAAGTCGATGATCCACAAAGCCTGGGGCAGCAGGATGCCAATCGCCGGCATCGACGCCAGCAGTGGCCGTTCCAGCCAGACCGCAGCCAGCGTGAAAAATGCGGCGACATCGCAGAAGAAGAGAAAGTTGGTCGGTCCATAAGTTTGCCAGTAATGGGGCACCAGAATGGCAATGAAAAGAGTGTAGGCCCCTTTCAGCCACAGCGGCACTCGCCGTCGGTGGGCAGGCTGGGAATGTGTTGTGTCGGCGTGCATGACTTCTCTCTGGGCCGAAATGATGGCGCGAGGTGTTCACCGGACTCGTCGTACCGCGCGGGCCGCGGCCGCTTCACAATATACCCCAGTCTGGTGCCTGTGGATCCTCTGGTTCGAAATTCGGACGGATACCCGGGTGGCACCTGCAGCGACTGGTCGAGGATTGTGCCAGGCTTCGTTACAATCGGACTGCCTGTCGCAGGCCACCGCTTGCGGGGTGATCGGTTCGCCGTGGGTGTCGATGTTCGAATTCAATGATTGAAAGAGAAGTGTCGCATGTCTGTTGTCAGGAAGCACTGGTCGTGGCTGTTGTGTGCGTGGATGGCCTGTGTTGCCAATGCTGCCCCGGCTGCCTCTTTTGCGGCCGATCCTCGGGCAGCGTTGCCTGTTTCGTTCGATCTGAAAGCCCTGGATGCGGCGCCACAGACTTTTCCAACCGAACAGGCTGCGGCCGAAGGGGTACGCAGTTTCTTTTACACGGGTGAACCGTATCACGGAAAGCCGACACGCGTGTTCGCCTATTATGGTGCGCCGGCGGTCACTGCGGGGACCAAGGTGCCCGCCATGGTTCTCATCCACGGAGGGGGCGGCACCGCCTTCGATCGCTGGGTGAAAGTCTGGACTGCGCGGGGTTATGCCGCGATTGCCATGGATCTCTGCGGGTGTGTGCCCGAGGGGACTTATGGCAACTGGAAACGCCACGAAATGGGGGGGCCTCCGGGTTGGGATGCCAGTTTTGGCCAGGTCACGGAACCGGTGGCCGAGCACTGGCAGTGGCATGCGGTCAGTGCCGTGATCCGGGCGCATTCGCTGCTGCGCTCGTATCCCGAGGTGGACGCGGACCGCATTGGCGTGACCGGGATCTCGTGGGGAGGCTACATGACGGGTCTGGTGGCAGGAGTCGATTCGCGATTTCGATTTGCCGCGCCCGTCTATGGCTGTGGTTTTCTGGGGGACAACTCGGCCTGGCTGCCAGCTTTCGAGAAAATGGGGCCAGAGTCGTCGGCACGCTGGCTCAAGTTGTGGGATCCATCGCAATACCTGCCCCACGCGAAGATGCCGATTTTGTGGGTCAACGGAACCAATGATTTTGCTTACCCCATGGATTCCTGGCAGAAGTCGTATCGGCTGCCCACGGGGGACTCGACACTCTGCCTGCGCGTGCGCATGCCTCACGGTCACGGGCCCGCGGGAGAAA
>JAFEBR010001119.1 GCA_018242565.1 Planctomycetota bacterium
GTTGGGACGGAATCTCTTTGCGGCTTGGCGGCTTTGCGTGAGCCCCTCATTGAACAGTTCTTAGGCGCGGCGTCTTACGGCGGTCACTGCGAAGAAGAACTGCGCGCGGAGGCAAATGGTTCATTTGACCGCCACGACCGCGGTCAACAAATGGGGCTCACGCAAAGCCGCAAGGGCGCAAAGGAGTTCGTGGAGAGTCGATACCGGAACGGAATGGTCGGAATCGAATCGGAGTCACAATTGCCGGTGCGTAACCCGAATCGTCGAGATCGTTACTGAAAGGCAATGAAACGTTGGGACGGAATCTCTTTGCGGCTTGGCGGCTTTGCGTGAGCCCCTCATTGAACAGTTCTTAGGCGCGGTGTCTTAGGGCGGTCTCTGCGAAAAGAACTGCGCGCGGAGGAAAATGGTTCATTGGACCAATCACGACCGTAAGCGAGCGGCTACTACCAACCGCTCCCTGGCGGTCGCGGAACTGGCGGAAACGTGTCACTTTTCCCCACGTTGGGTGTGCTACACCAATTCCTCGATCGGCCGGCCTTCGTTCAGGATCGGCAGCGGTCGATTCGCCTGGTCGTGGAATACCTGTTTGAAGTCGATGCCCAGCGTGTGGTACATCGTCGACAACACACAGCCGGGCGAATAGGGCTTCGTCGTAGGATACTCGGCCTTCGAGTCGGTCGTGCCGATCGCCTGACCCATTTTCAGCCCCCCGCCGGCGTACAGAATCGACATGGCACCGGGCCAGTGGTCGCGGCCGGCCGTGGGGTTGATGCGGGGCGTGCGGCCAAATTCGCCAAAAGTCATCACCAGCACCTGCTTGTGCAATCCCCGGTCGGCCAGATCGCCCACCAGGGCCGCCACGGCCCGATCGTATTTGGGCAACAGGTTGTTCTTCAGTTGCCCGAAGTTGTCGCCATGCGTGTCCCAGCCTCCGCCGGCTTGAATGGTCACGAACGTGACCCCCGCTTCGACGAGTCGGCGGGCCAGCAGGCAGCTTTGTCCCAGGTCATTGCGTCCGTATTTCTCACGCAGCCGGGGGTCTTCACGGTGAATATCGAACGCCCGCAGCGCCTTGTCGCTGGTGATCATTTCCAGCGCATCGCGGTAGAACTTGTCGATGCCCTCGATATCTCCCTTGGCGTCGATGTCGCGGCGGATGGTGTCGACACTCGTGAGCAGTTCGCGCCGGCGTTCGAGGCGATCGAGCCCCACCCGTCCCGGCAATTTCAGGTTGCGGACATTGAAACCTTCGTTGTTCGGATCGCTTTCGGGAGCAAACGGATTGTACGAAGCACCCAGGTAAGCCGCTTTCCCCAGACCCAGCTTGTACGGCAGATTCACATACGCCGGCAAACCCGGCGCGTTCGGCCCGCGGACTTTCGAGGTGACCGAGCCCACCGAGGGATAGATATTGTCGTTCACTTCAATCGTGGGCTGGTAACCGGTGAGCATCCATTGCGAGCCCATGCCGTGCCCGGCGTTGGTGTGGGTGGCCGAGCGCACAATGGCGAGCTTGTCCATGATCGCCGCCTGCAGCGGCAGGTGTTCGCTGATGCGGATGCCGGCGACATTGGTGTCGATTTCCCGGAATTCCCCACGAAATTCAGCAGGTGCCTGCGGCTTGAGGTCGTACATGTCGATATGGCTGGGTCCGCCCGCCAGCCAGACCAGGATGACCGCCGTGTCTTTGAGACCCAGGCCAGTCTCGGCGGCCGCGGCTTTCGCTCGCAATACGTCGGACAGCGCCAGTCCGCCGACGGACAGCGAACCTACCTGCAGAAAACCACGCCGGGATACGCCATCGCAAGAAGTGATCGGACGTCCGTGAATTTCGAGCATGAGCAACACCTTCAGAGGGGCAGCGAACTTCGCTGGGAGAACGGGGTCGGGCCGATCTTAATGATTGAACAGAAATTCCTTGGAATTCAGCAGACTCCACAGTATGTCTTCGAGGGCCTGCTGGCGATTCGCGCCGGCAGCCAGGTAAGCGATCGACTTCGTCTTTTCCGCCGGCGTGGGCCAGCGACTGAGTGCCGCGAGGTACAGTTCATCGACCGCGTCGGCATCGGTCTGCTGACTTTTGACGAGCCGCGCCGGGCGCCCGTCGGCATGCGCCAGTTTATTCTCAATTTCATCGGAATTCGACAAGAGCAGAACCTGCGCCAACGTGGCCCCCGCCGACCGTTCACATTCGCAACCGGTGACCCGCTTCGGACGGTCGAATGTTTCGAGGAAGTACGAGCCGAAGCCCTCGTGGGGGAGGTCAACCGCCCGCGCTTCGGCCGCCATGCCGCTGAACTGGCTTTTGGCTCCGGTGGCCTGATCGACCGCATCATGCAACACCTCGGCAATCAACCGTCGGGAGTAGAAGCGGGCGAAATTCTGGGTGTCGGACTGGTTCTGCGGCGTGGGAACCGCCGAGAGTCCGTAAGCCTGGCTCAGGACCATCTGGCGGATCATGTATTTCATGTCGAACCGATGTTCGACAAAGTCTTTCGCCAGCGCATCGAGCAGTTCGGGGTTGCTGGGAGGATTGGTTTCCCGCATGTCATCGACTTGGTCCACGAGACCGCGGCCGAAAAAGTGACCCCACAGCCGATTGACGAGTACGCGCGAGAAAAAGGGATTCTCGGGCCGGACCATCCAGTCGACCAGCCCGTGACGGGGATCTTCTTCCGACGAAAACTTCGCGTATTCCCCATCGAGGTATTTGGGTTCGGGGGACTTCTTCGTGAGCGGGTTCTGTTCACCCATCGTCACGCGGGGAGCGGAAAAATAGGGGGGCGGTTCACCAAAGCTCTTGCGTCCCAGTCGCGTGAAAAAGCCGGCCAGACCGTAGTAATCTTCCTGCCCCCAGCGTTCGTAGGGGTGGTGATGGCAGCGGGCACATTGCAGGCGGATCCCCAGGAACACCTGGGCCGTGTCGGCGGTTACCTGGTGCAACTGGTCGTCGCGCATCTGCCAGTACCAGTTGATCGCCGGTGCATCCTGCCATTCCCCGGCGGCGGCCACGACTCCGCGCACGAATTCATCGTACGGCCGGTTGCGGGCCAGCATGTCTTTGATCCAGTTATGAAACGCGTACGCCGCCCGGTCGGCTCCTGCCAGTTGCGAGTTCCGCAGAATCGTCCCCCAGCGCATGGCGAAGAACGCGGGGTAGTCGGGAGAGGCCAGCAGGCGGTCCACCAGCCGGGTCCGCTTCGCACCCGACGTCTCGCTGAGATACGCGCGGACTTCTTCAGGCGTGGGCAGACGTCCGCACAGATCGATCGTGACCCGGCGGATGAACGTGGCATCGTCGGCGGGGGACGAAGGGGTCAGCCCCAGCTTCTTCCATTTCTCGGCACACAATTTGTCGATCGCCGTCTCGGCCTGAAAATTGGGGAGGCTGGTCAGGGACGCGCCGTGGGGGACAAGGGCCCGGAAGACGGCCACCTGTCCCATGTACCGCGCCATGATGGCCGCTTCGCCACTTTGCGTACCGCATTCCACCAACCCTTCGGGCGACACCGCGGCGACCGGCCCCATATTGCTGTCGTATTGTGCCTGCGCGGTCACATCGCGTTTAGTGCCATTGGTGTAATGGGCGATGACCTTCAGGGTCTGTCGGCCGCCGCGCTGCATGATCAGTTCGCGTGGCTCGATTTCAATTTTCGTCACCCGCGGCGCGTCGGGCGCCGAAGCCGGGGCGCCCTGGGCGATCCAGGAGCAGAGTGTGTCATACGCTTCGGTGCCCGGCTCGATCCGCCGGCCACCGCCGTGGGGAACTTTGCCTGCCGCTTTCAGAATGAACAGGCTGCTCGGCGCCGCTGTGCCAAAGACGCGCCGGCCCCGTGCTTCTTCGACAATGGCTTCGTAATCGAAATCGCTGTCGAACCCGAAGAGGGACAGTTTGAAACCGTTCTGCCCACTCGCCTTACCATGACAGCCACCAGCATTGCAGCCGAAGCGGGTCAGCAGTGGTTCGATCTGCGAGACGAAGTCGATTTTGTCGGGAGCGGCAGCGGCGTTCGGCGCCGGCTCGCCGGCATCGCAGGTCGATTGCAGACCGGCCCACGCAAGGCAGGCCGCCAGTCCGAAAATCGGCGTAATCCGCAATTTCATGGCAACCACTCATACAACGGTCGGACAACCCCGGCTCTCTTCCGGATCGGGAGGACCCTGAATTATAAACGGCTATCTATGCGTACGGCAATGAGGCGAATTGACGGTTTTCCGCGGGAACGGGTGGCGCCCGTTGAATGTGCAAGAAAACGGGGCGAACCGCCGGGGTTGCCGACTCGACACGGGATTTTTCATTGGTGAACCATGCAATTCGACGGGACGCGTGTGACAGTCTGGCTGGCCGTGCTGGCGTACGTCGTCAGCCTGGCCATGGGCTGGGCTCGTCGCCGCGGATCGAATCATTCCGACCGGCGGGCGGAACAGTGGCAGCGTGCCCTGTGGACCGCGGGCTGCCTGTTGACCGTGGTGCATGTGCTGTTCGCGTTCGCCGAGTATCACCACTGGAGCCACCGTGCCGCGTACGCCCATACCGCACAGGTCACGGCAGAAAAAGTGGGTGTCGCCTGGGGTGGGGGGCTGTACTTCAACTACCTGTTTCTGCTGATTTGGACGGCTGACGTCGTCTGGTGGTGGTGCTGGCGAGATGCGTATGTGGCCCGGCCGCGGGGGATCGCGTGGTTCGTCCACCTGTACCTGGCCTTCATCGTGTTCAATGCTACCGTGGTGTTTGGCGCCGCCCCGATTCGTTATGCCACGCTGGTAGCCGTCCCAGTCGTCGGGCTGGCTGTATTCTGGGTACGTCTCCGCGAACCCCCTGGCTAAGTCGTGATCCAAGGCAACCCGGCACCCGGTAACAGTTTGTGATTCAATGAGTTCAGCAGCGAATTCCGTCAACGCCGCGGTTGGACTGGGTTTGGGAGCAGGGGGATAACTGGTAAATTTCTCGATCGATGAGGACCGCTTTCAAGATTTCACAACCGGGAGCGAAATACCACGGACCCCCTCTTCTGTTCGCCTCGTTCGAAAGATCTCGCGATGAAACGCCGTGCCATTCTTGTCATCATCAGTTTGATCGTTCTGCTGACTGGCGGTGTAGCCGTTCATTCGTATTCCCAACGCCAAAACGACTCGTATCGCCTGATCCAGCGTGGAGCCAGGAGTTCGTTTGGAAATGCGACCATGTCGGGCGGAAACGCGTTTTTCGTTTCGGGTAAACCGGCCGTGCTGTTCGGGACCGTCACGAAGCCTAATTCGCCGGAACAGTTCAGTTACATCCTGGTTTTCCGCAACGCGGTTTCGGTAAAGGAACTCGCCGAATTGGGGGCGCCGGGGGCTGGGCTGGACGCCGGGGTCACCGGAAGTGGGACCAGGCAGATCAGCCATTCGGCGATCACCATTAGGGGCCAACGACTGGAAGCCAGGCACGTCATTGAATGGAATAAAGATTTCACTGAAGTGACCAGTGAAAAGTTGACCGTGGGTGGCCAGGAACGGGACTTGGCTGCGGGCAATGTGTTTCTGGTTGATCTGACCGGCCCGGAACCCGTCTCTGTCCAGAAGAAGATTGCAGGCCTGCCGGTGTTTGGCCCGCGCGATACATTTCCCGACGTAGAGAAAATGTCAGAAGAGATTCTGCTGCGACTGTCACAAGCCGATGACGAAACGAAAAAGTTCGTCAAATAGCGGGACTTCGCGGTGGCTGGGGGTCGCCGTGCGATGTGGTCGTTGGTGGTGACCAGAGCGCCCGGATCAAGGTCAGGAGGCCTTCCTCACCAGTCACGGGTCGGTCTCCAGCCGGCGTGCGATTTCCAGACGCTGCCGCACGATTTCCGCGACTTGAGACTCGTCCGCGTCAGGAAACTGTTGGCGCACGCCAGCCGCAATCAGGCGGCAGGAAGATTCGAAGAGGCGAATACCCACCAGGAATTTTTCCGCCGGCGGAGTATTTCGAGCACGAGAAATTCTTTCCCGCTCGATTTCATCGGCAAGAATCTGAATGGTTTGCATATTCCACGTTTTCGCGAGACTTCGGATACCTCAGCGACGTTTCGTGTATAATTCAACCGCGGTTGTTCACGTTGGCAGCATACCGCAGGACGGTCCACAGGCAGCGAGCGATGGCCATTGATCCTGATGCTTTCCAGACACAGGCGCGCCCCGAGGAACGGCCTGGTTCGAGGTCGGGGAAAGTCGGAGTGTTCCTGGTCAGCGGGGCCCTTGCCCTGGGCATCGCGGTGACATTCCTTGGCGGTCGGCTTTGGTACGTGCTCGGCACCCTGTTCGCACTCGATATGGTGTTCTGCGGCTTCTTTTTCACCGGCCAGATGTTTCTGCGGATCGTGCTGCCCTTGATTTTGACGATTGTCCTGACTCCGTTCTCTCTGATCTGGCCGAGTGATACCGGGGAACCGCATTGGACGACAGTCCGCACACGATTCCGATCCCTGGGCGAGATGTGGGGCGATTACCTTCTGGGGCCCTGGCGGTAACCGAGTGAGATCCTGGATAGCGAAAAAAATGGAGCGCCGGGAAAGACCTTAGCATCTGATTGATCAAGGCCGTGTCACCCGGCTCATCAAGACGGAGCGTGATGACCACATTGTCACGCTGGCCTTCCCTACTTCGTCCCCTTCAGGATGACTGGCAGAATGGCTTCGGTGACCACCGTGACGCCGGGGGATAATTCCCCTGTGCCACGCAACGTGAGCTGGGTGGCTCCTGGCTGAGATTGGCCGGCCGCAGCGGTGATCGTCGCGGTGGCGGTCGATTGTTCGGCGGGAATCGTGACGGCCGGCATCTGCCAACCCGCCGGCGGATTCAACAGTTCAACCCGCAACGCGCCCGGAAAATTCGTGGTCCGATCGATTTCCAGGATACAGCTTGCCGAATGTCCGGGGGCCACCGTCAGTGACTTGTCCCGCACACGCAGCTTGGCCACCGTCGGCAGCGGTCGGATCATGCACCGCATTTCCGAAACCTGCACCATCGACTGCCGTTGCCCCCATTTGTCCTGGAAGATCACGTAGCCCTGGGCGTAAATGTTCGAATGCGGTTGCACATTGATGTGCATTGTTTCGGGCAAATACAAAGGCAGCATGAACTGTGACTTCCCGGCGGGCAGCACTGAGTTGACGATCTGCACGCCATCCAGGTCCATGATCTGGCGATCACCCATGTCGATCCGGATCTCGCCCTCGAACCCATTCATCCGCTCGACTTCCATCAGATAGGGATAAATTGTGCCCCGATGCGCATATTGATACGCCTCGCTGCAAAACAGGCGAAATACCTGTTTGTGCCGGACCGTCAGCTGCACATGCTCGGTCGTTGGAGACCCCAGCGAGACCCCTTCCAGGTCATGACCCAGGTGGGTGGCCGTTAAATCGTGCGACACGGTCTCTTCCCCTACCTTCGCCGAGGCAGACAGGTTCAAGATCGAATCGCCGGGACGTGCGTCGTCGCTGGCAATGAACGCAATTTTCAGCGTTTCGACACCGGCCGGCACCTGCAGCGGTTCGACCTTCACTCCCGCGGGCAAACCCGCCACATGCAGATCAATCGGAGCCGCAAAACCCCCTTGCCGATCAACCCGCAATTCAAGTTCGCCGCGCCCTCCCTGGACGACGTTGGTCAGGTCGGCGGTTGCCGTCACCGCAAAGTCCGGCTGAGCCGTTCGCACTTCGAGCAGGTAGGGGGTCGCGGCCCCACCCTGTCGCAGTTCCTGCACGCGGATCCGGTAGGTACCGTCGGCGGGTGCCCGCCATTCCAGTCGGCAGGGCTTGGGAGCGAGTTCCACCGTGCTGGCCCGCGCCAGCACTCCACCGTTGGCATCGCACACCGAAATCACCGGCAGCGAACCCGAGCCTGCCGGCAACGGCCGGCAGTCGATGGTCAACGCCTGGCCGTTCTGCACCGGCACGCTGTACCAGTCTTCGTCGTTTCCCGCGCTGAGTCGGCCGAAAACCGCCTGCGACGCCGAAATCGCCATCGCGTTGGCCAGCGCGTCATTCGGTTCCGTTTCCACGATGACGGGTAGACGGGTGGCCTCGCACGCGACGGTGTTCGCCGTGCGCACGGGTCCGGCATAGACGTATTCGCGCGGGCCGCCAACGGGAACCGTCAACGAGGCGGGGAACGTCCGAAAACCGCCCAGGCCGTCGAGTGCAAACAGCTCGACGTCGTGGGTGGCTCCTCGCAATCCCCCCGGGGGA
>JAFEBR010001120.1 GCA_018242565.1 Planctomycetota bacterium
CAGAATGCAAGGTCAAATCGATCAAAAAATCGAATGCGAATCTGCTCGGAAGCGCCAGTCGCTCCCAACACATTAAACTACGAGAGCTTACGCCCGCATTTCACGGTCGATGCGGAATTGCTGGTCCAGCGTCGTTGTCCCACGCGAGTAATAATTCGTTAGACCCCGCTTCGGCATAAGCGACCGCCGCTGCCGAAAAAATCTTCTGCAATATTGTTGGACGATGCCAGAAGGAATCCAGAGGCCAAAGTCGATGGGCGATCGGGGAATACACCCTGGCGATTACTGAACCGAGCACGCCAGTACGCTGGTGAATCCAGCACGCCGGCCCGAAACTTACGAAGTACAGCAGCGGCACCCCAACCACGACCGCCAACGTCCACTTCGCCCACAACTCCCGCCGGTTCACGAAGCGCACCGTCAGCCAAACGCAGAACGCGCTGAAGGCGACGGCCAAGGTTGGAAGGAAGATGGTCATTGCCAGACCCGTGGAATGGACAAATAGATGAGCCCTGCAAGAATGCTGGCAATTGCCAATGCGATGGCCCATCTGATCGTCCGGCGGTGGCGGTGATTGATGATTCGCACTACGAGCCAAATACAAAATGCTGCGTAAGGAATGGCCGCGATTGCAATGGCGGTGTCCACGAGTTCCATGAGTTCAGCCGGCATATCAGGATGATAGCCAGCGGGGAACGGGCGAGGGAAGCCGACCTGCGCTGTGACTTCCGAACATCCGCATTGCGGAACATCAATCCGGAATCGCTGCTTTCCTGTCTTTGCGCTCGGCTGCGTATTCCACCGTCGACGTAACACCCCACGTCTGCTCTAGTACCTTTTGCAATGCGGAGTAATTCGCGTCACCGCGCGGGTACACGATAAACTGCACAGCGGGTGCCCAATAGAAGTTTGACGGAGGTTCTCCCCAACTGTCGGCCACGGTGTCCACACTGGCGAGGACCTGGTCAATAACTTCGTCAGTTGAGTCCGCCCGAGCCACCGTGAGCACATGCTGCTTATTATCTACGACGATCCGTTTGTCGTTCAGGTGGATTGTGATTTTCTTTCCGAATCCAATTCCGGTTTTCCTGCCGACCCGGCCCCATTTTCGAGGCCCGCTGGCTCGGACAGCCGGACCACTGGTCGGACTTTCAGGCTGAACTTGGAGGACAGGCTCATTCGACTGGACGCCAGGGACTTGTTCGTGCGTCAGGACTTGTCGCAGTGTCTTCGCGAACATTGATTCGCTGTCGTAAATGTCCGAATGGAACTTTTGGCAGAGGGGGCCAGTCGCATTCAGTAGATCGCGTTCGAGTGCCATAATCTGCTCAAAGTTGACGTCCGAGGCGAGATGATTCTCAAACTTCTGCCGTTCCTTTTCAACGAGATCGAGAAGCCGCTTGATGTCTCCACGTCCTGCGATTTCCAGCTTCCGAATTTGCGAATCGGTCAGCCCGCAAATCTGATCTATTACCGAAATTCTCTCGCGCAGGGCTCCCGCCGCCTGCGCACGCGCATCGTCGGCGTTCACCGCTTTCCCGAACACGAGTTGAAAGAATGACTCATCGGCAAGTCTGAAGTGCGTAAGGTGGCGTGAATCTTCATCCAGTTCGTCGTCGTTCCAATCAACAGGAACCAACTCGATACGCGAGTTCGCAATGCTTATGACCCGCCGCATCCGCATTTTTTCGGGTAAGATTGGGTCCGGCGCTGGGTTGGCCTTTACGACTTGTTCGTTCTGCACGGCTTTTTCATCCCCTGCACCCGCCGTGCGGAAAAATGACGGGAACGAACTGATCACAAATAGCAGTAGAATGAAGCGGCCTCGCTGGTCAGGAGTCGACATCATCGCCCGATCTTGTTCTTCGAACTGGGATGGCATTACCGAGTCGGAATTTGGCAGACGATACACTTTCCCGGCGAACAAGTGAATGCCAATCACACGATCAGCGGGCAGTGAGTCACCTTGATTCCGGCATTTATTCTATTGGTTCCCGATCCTTGACGGCCTCCGCTTCAGCCTCACGTTCTGCGTCCCACCGAGCTTGCTTATTTTTTACAGCCGGAATGGTGACGATGTCTGCCGCAAATGAAACGGGCATGTCAGCAACAAAAAAGAGGTTGTAAGGCATCGAAACCGATGACAGCCATCCAATATCTCGCCGTACGCCCCCGAATGCCTTTGGGCACTCTTCATGAAATCCCATCAGCGGAAATGTTCTCCCTTCAAGGTTGGCAAGTGTTCCGCAGCCGCAAAGAAGCGTGGCGATCGGTGCGCATAGGAAAAGGCGATTTATAACCATTTGGCGCTTCCTGATGGCTGGAGGGAGACGAGGCCACAGTGTACGGCAACTCGGGACACGAGACAATGCGAGATTCTCCCCTTGACGGAACGACGGGATGGTGGCGGAGCCACGACTCTGGGACATACCCGGTTCCGACGCCAAGGCGCGCCCTGCTTAGGTTCCCACACCCAAACGCGGGCATGACGGAGCAAGAACGCAGGTCATCGGGGGACTCGCTCTCTTTGCGAAGAAGAACGCCCCAAGTCGGCCGAAAGGAACGACATGTTTCGACCAGCAGGTCCATAATCGCGTACGTAACAATCATTTCGAGTTCCAGGTCACGGTTCTTCTTCCGGATTGTGGTCTCCGGCAAGGCGGCGATTGTATTCTTCCATTGCCTCGACTTGCTTGGTCAGCCTGAATGGAGTTTTCGGCCATTCGACTTCGCGCCGAATAAAGTCTTCGTCCATAGTTACGCGGCCTCGTTCGACAGTGATGTATCCGTCCACCCACTTCCGATTAACTCTGAAATGCTGTCGGCCCCGCAAAAAGTCCATCAATGAGATCGGCTCAGCCGTGGGTTGCCGATCAAACGCGCGCCGAAAGTTGTCCGCACCAAGCTCTCGATATCCGGGGTGACCCTCTGCCAGCATCGCTCGGCAATTGGCGCTGTCTCCGTTCTTCGCGTAATCGACAAACTGGCGCATTGTCTGTTTTGCCAATATGTTCATTAGCCCGCAGCCGACTGTGCCCCCCGCACCCAAGATTCCCAGGATCGCCACGAAAAATTTCAGCGAGAGCGGAATTGAGCGTCGTGGACTCGGCGGTTTGTCGGTCGTGCAATCGGGGATTGGGACACCGGTCGGGGTCATGCCTGGAGTTTACCGCCGATCGACGGGACAGTGAATCCCAGTCTTCGCTGCGGTCGGGTCCGCTGCACGTTACGCGCGCGGGCTAAGCGCAAATGGGCTGCGGGATGTCGTCCAACAGCGGCTGATCATTAGTCAGGCGGTGCATTGCGTTATCGCGGAGTCTCACCGGGCCGCCGTGTGCCGTGTCGGGGCCGTTCAGCGTCTGGTCGCTAGCGGAATATCCTCAGGCTTGGCAAGGCCTGCCGCAGTTCGGCGACGCCGGCGTCGGTGACTGGGGTGCCGTAGAGGTCAACGTATTCGAGTGTGGTGAGGCCGTGAAGGTGCTCCAGCCCGGCGTCGGTGACTTGCGTGCCGCGGAGCGAAAGCCCTGTGATTGCAGTGAGCCAGCGAAGGTGCTGTAGCCCGGCGTCAGTCACGTTTGTGCTGGTAAGCGAAAGAAATTTGAGTGTCCTTAAGCCGCGAAGATGCTGCAGGCCGGGACCGGTCACTTGCGTGCCGCCGAGCGAAAGCGATTTGAGTGCCGTTAGGCCGCGAAGGTGGTGCAGGTCGGCGTCGGTGACGGTGCCGTAAAGGCTAACCTCCGTCACCGTGTCAAACATGCCCATTGAATCTTCGCCGACGAGTTTGCGGAGCCAAGGCGGTCCGACGCGGGAATGGTAGACCTGGCCGCCGAACTTCTCGATTGCGCGGACGGCGCTGATTTGGCGGTAGCCACGGAGCACGACGAACGCCGAACAGATCCCGGCGAGTGCCAATAGGCTGAGGAACATCCGCAACGACAGGGGAATACGGCGCCGGGGGCGGGGCGCCTTGACTGGTATTGTTTCGGCGGAATCAACTCGCAGGGTGGCCATGCCGGCAGTTTACCGCCAGCCGCTGGGACAGTGAATCCCAGTCAACCCATTTGGTGGCCCGCCCGTCAACGGTTCAGGTCCTTTGAGTCGATACTGATGCCGAGAGATCCCAATGCTTGCTGAACCACGGCTTTATCCAAGAGTGTCGCATTGTGGCAGCGCAAGGCAAACCTGTAGTAGGCCTCACAGAGAGTACGTCGGGCATCTTTCAACTGGCTGTCCGGGACCGGTTTCGGTGGCGGTACAGATTGGCCCAAATCGTACCGGTCATCAATAGCAAATTCTGCTGTGCTGTGATCGACTGCGTGTTTCATCTGGGCCGCCTTCATGGCTTCGAAGCGGCCGCGATAAGTGTCGATCACTCCCAGACAGTGCTGGACCTCACCTGTCCAAAATCCGAAATTCGCGACGTGCCCCGCCAACTGGTGCCGGTTGAGCACCGTTAGTTTCTTGAGCGTTCCCGCCAGCGCATTTGAAATCTCGGTCACGTATGACATGCGCGGATCTCCAAAGGGATGGCTCAGAATTCAGTATCGACCGGTTCCTGACGGACACGAGTCGGTATCTTACCGTCAGGGGCTGTCAGAATGAATTGTGAATCCCCTCCAGCTGGAGTAATCTGCCAAGTCAACTCAAACTTCCCGCACCGACGCTCCAGTGGCTAGAATTGCGGCGGTGGCACGCATTTGTTCCGGAGCGAGCGATGAAGCTGAGACTATGGATGGTGATGCTGTCGTTTTCTGGATGCTCGCATGAGAATCCAAGACCTCAAGATTCGGTTCCGGCAATGCCCGCCGTTTCCATCAACGAAGTGACAGTCAACGGTGCGGATGCAAACAGCGAAAGCGCTGGATTTAATGCCGAGTTGGCTCGGACTGCCGTCACTGCATGGCACGTGCAACAAACACCGGACGCGCCGTTGGAGCAGGTGAAAGTCTTTCCGGTACCCGGCCGCCCGAACTTTATTTTGGGGATTTGCGACTACGAGCGGGCGTGGTGGGGTTATTTTGGCTTATTTGAACGACATCAAGCGAGAATCGTCTGGCAGGCCAAGTGCGAGGATGAGCCGACGGAACAATCGATTCATTCGCTGCGAGGACTTCAATTATCAGGGTTCGAGCAATCCGTCATCGAGGTTTTCGGGATGACGCACATGGGAAACGGAAACCTCTATCTGTATGAACTTCAGGGCCATACGCTGCGGTTGTTGTTGAAGACCCGGGCAGTTGATGGACATTGGGGGGACGGCGAAATTTTTCGAAATAGCCGGCTCGAGCCAAATTATTCCGATCTGAACGGCGACGGAATCGCGGACCTTACCTTAAAAGGTGAGATCGAAGAACAAACGGAAAATGGACAAAAGGTTGAGTCATTGCGTCTCTGCCAGAAGGCGTTTCTCTGGAACGTTGAGTCGCACACATTTAACGAAGACCGATCCCAACGTATCGGATTCAGGGAACACGATGATTGAAAAGTCGGGAGCCGCGTATATCATTCTGGCGACAAAATGACGTTCCGCGTGTCAGGTTGTATAGGACTCACTTCCAGCCCGTCATTCTATCAAATCCTGGGCGTCCGCCAATTCCGAGTCGTCCAGGTGCATGTTGCGCCGGGTCGTCGAAATGTTCGAGTGCCCCAGCAGCCGCCGGGCGTATTCGATTCCCCTCTCCCGGCAAATCTTCGTCCCGCACTCGTAAGCACCAGGAACATCCACCCGGAAAGTACACCGCCGAGAAAGAATTCGCCCCAATGGCCCGGATCTTGGCACCTCACCCAAACTTCGAGTCTGGGTGGATGGCCCCGCCCGTACTCGGGCGGGGACCGCGCGGCAGTAGACAAATGATTCCAGATTATTTGACACCGTGACGGTTCCAGCTTGATCTCAAAGCGATGGCTGAGATGCCGACGTTAAGTCACCACCAGGGGCGGTCTGATTCGTCTTCGTATATCAGAACTTTAGATTTCCAGGGCGAGTTCCAGTACCAAAACGGAAGCCCGCTCTTGCTTCCGAGTCCTGACCACCAAGTTAAGGCCAGTGCTAACCGCGTGTGATCTCGCGCTTGCAAATGGTCGATCAGCCCACCATAGATGACGCAGACTGGCTGCTCCGAGCCGGATCTCAACTCGGCCAGCCAGCAAGCCGGTCCGAAACTAACAATGTACAACAGCGGCAGGCCGACCAGCAGTCCCGCCATCGTCCATTTCGCCCACCGTTCCCTCCGGTTCGCGATCCGCACCGTCAGCCAGACGCAAAACGCCGCGAAGGCGACCCTCAGGATGGGGAGAATGACTGTCATAATTCGACACGGCTTTGCTTTTGCCGTCCGTCTCGGAGCGGTTTGTCCCACAACCAGAGTCCGGCCCAGACCATCGCGGAGCCTATGGTGCCCATCGTAACCAGCCGAACCGTGACGTGAAGACTGGTCATGAGCCACGTACCGCCCAGGATATACAGAATTCCAAATGTCGCGGGCAGAATGCCGGCAATTGCAAGTGTCGCGCCGATCAGTCGCAGTCGTGTCATGCGCCGATTTTACCGCCAAAGGACCCGACGCGAGAAGGTGGATTTCGAATGCGCCGTAACTTCCGAACATCCTGACAGATTCAAGTTGCTTTTCGGTTCGACGGGACTGAAGATAAGTTCTCTATGCGTCATAAGCCGTCGCGGCAGAGGACCTTATTTGATTGCGAAAGCACTCGATGGACACCTTTACCTGCATTACCGAAATCCGTGATTCATTCCACCTCACGCAGCACGCGGCTGAAAGTCCGGCCGCCGCACTCCGGGAACACATCGCGGCGCTTCCGTTTAGCGACGGTGCGGGGCCGTTCGATGAAGAGCTTGAATGGCTTCAGCGGGTTAGCGGTGGAAAGGAGGGCGTTGAAATGATTCCGGTTGGGCATTGTAAAAACACGTGGCTTTGGAGCGATGGTGCGAAGTATCAGCCGCAATATCTCACGTACATTGTCAAAACCGACGTGCGCGGGTGAAGCGAGGTCGCGGCCACGCAAGCTGTCAGGTTAAATGCCAAACAACCAGTCACGGGCCTTGGTCGCCGCGCAGTGCTAACTTGGCATACTGCCGGACCCATTCGTTCTTCGATACAGCGATCTCTGCCAACAAAGCTGGGGCTTCCAAATTGCTCCGAACCGCTTCGTACACCGCAGCGTGCGAAACTGATTCCTGGTTCCTGGTTTCGGACCGGGGGGCCTTGCTTGACATATGCCTTCCCGTCAGCCAGACCAGTGCCGCGAGCTGATCTACAGAGTTCTCTGATCTGAGCAATTGAATCCAGTCTTCTGCTTTTCGGTCTGGCACCTGCGGTCCCTTCGTCGGGCTGCGCCACAGATAGTGATTTGGAACAATCTCGGCGTTCTCATCCTCGAGTCGCACCATGACGAATTGATTACCGGCCAGCGCATAATACTGACGCTGAAACTTGCCGCGCTCAAAGGCTGGTCGAATCGGTTTCTCACTGTCATCGACAATGAACGGTCCCGTCGATGAAACCTGGGCAACGAGACAGGGTTGACCGAGCGGGGTGTCGCGTACGAGCGAAATATCCGTGAGCCGCATTCGGTACCCGGTCGGGAAAGTCTGCTTCATGACCCGCTTCCAATTCGGGTCAAAAATATGGACGCGGATTCTGGATACGTCAGGAATGTCATTACCAGCATAGCCCTCCAGGAGAACCCATCCGGCATTCTCGACTGGAAATCGTTCAATGCGCCACGGGCGCGGCGATTTCCAGTCGTCGTTGTCCGGTTTATCTCCTGTGAGCTGGTCGATGATCGCCCGCA
>JAFEBR010001121.1 GCA_018242565.1 Planctomycetota bacterium
CGGCAGTTGCAATCACAGCGGCCGGCGCGCGCGCGCTGGTGGCTGCTGTTCGGCGGTGTGGCATTTCTGAGTTTGATCGCAATCGGGTTGATGACCGGAGGTCTGGACCGCCTTGTGCTTTCCGAATCCGCCAAATCGCTGCGTTATCGATGGGAGTATTGGAATTCGAGCTGGCAGATGCAGACGAGTTCGGCGAGGAATTTCCTGCTCGGAGTTGGTCCCGGAAATTTCCGCCAAAGCTACCTCGAGTTCAAATTGCCTCAATCCAGTGAGGAAATTGCCGATCCCCACAACCTGTTTTTGGATGCCTGGGCGAATGGTGGATTGCTGGGTTTGTGTGCCCTGGTCGGGCTGTGTGGGCTTTGCGTAGGGCCCTGCCTGGAAATTCTGGTTTTGGGGGGCCAGCGTGGGCAAATTGTCAGCGGCATGAACGGCCACTCGGTCGCGCCAGGCCGGGACCGCGCATTCTGGAGCATTTTGGTTGGGGGAGTCGGGAGTTTTCTGGTCCTCTATGTCCTCGGCCAAAGTGACGACACAACTCTGTTGGCTTTGTTTTCGTTGTGGATCGTGCTGCTGGTCATGAGCCGAGCGGTGTTTGAGTCGGACCTGAGTCGTGCCGTCGCCTCGGCTGGTGCCGTGGGTTTGATCGTCCATTTGTGCGGAGCCGGGGGATTGGGCATGCCCGGAATATCCCAATTATTGTTGTTTCTGGCGATTGGCACGGTCCCATTTAAGCTCCCCGTGGTCGGTGTGAAGGCAGACGGCACGGCATGCGCTGTGGATCGCTCTGTCGCCGGCGAATCGCGGAACAGAACGCCGTCTTGGCCGTTTGTATTGTTCGGCTGTGTGGGGCTGGGCCTGTATTTGGCCTGCTGGATGACCGGGGTCGTGCCCGTGCTGTCCGTACGCGAAAAACTGGCGGCCGGGCAGGCGGCGTTGTATGAACGCGGGCTCCCGCAGCAGGCGGAACGCGAATTTCGGGTTGCGTCAGAAGTCGATGTCTGGGCAGCACTTCCGTGTGAACGGCTGGCCGAATTGTCGCTGCAGAATTGGCAGGCGACCGGCAGAACCGACTCGGAATGGATCGACAAGGCGATTCACTGGCAACGCCTCGCGGTGCGGCGTGACCCGAAAAACTACGGAGTTTATCGGTTGCTCGGTGAAATCTACCTGGCCAAGTTTGGCGAAGATAGAAACCCTGCGACGGTGCAGGAAGCGGTCGCCGCGTTGCGGCAAGCCACCGATCGGTATCCACATCATGCCATGCTGCAATCGCTGTTGGCCGAGGCGTGCTGGAAAGCCGGGCTGGCCGATTCGGCTCGCTCGGCGGCTCAGCAGGCGATACAACTGGATGAAATCAACGCCCGCGCGGGGCACACCGACAAACGGTTGCCTGAATCGCGGCAGGCGGTCCTGCAGCAGATACTGGGGAGTGATTCGAATTGACGACATGCAAAAGGCCCCTAAAATCTGCGTGGATTTTGTCAGCCTTTTGAGGATTTTATTCGTCTATTATAAATGTGGGCGGGCAGGGGGCCCGGATTCACAGGTCGTTTTCGCAGGCGGAGCGGCATCGCAGGCCCCGGCGACCCGCAGGAACCCCAATAACCCGACCTGTTTTTGATTTTTGAGGATTCCCGTATGACATTTCGTGCGTTGCTGGCCGCGATTGCAGGGATCGCGATTTCCGTTGTTATTGTCGTGAAAGTCATGGGGATGAAGGGGCCGCCCGTGGCCGACAATCCCAACATGGTGATGACTCAACCTGTCCTCAAATCGCCCGTGCCGTTGAAATCGGGCCCTCAACCCGAGGTTTTGGTCTCGGAGTTTGAATGGCAGTTTGGCTCGATGGCCTTGGGGGAGACTCGCTCGCACGACTTTATCTTCACCAATCGGGGGAAAGGTCCCCTGACGATCAAGATGGGAGAAACAACCTGCCAGTGCACCTATGGTGATCTGAAGGCGGGCGAGCAACGGGTGATTCCACCCGGTAGTTCGGAGACCATCAAGCTCACCTGGAAGCCGACGGGGGCGACCGACTACTTCTCCAAGGGGGCTGAGATTCTCACGGACGATCCGAAACAGCCCTCGATCAATCTGCGCGTGACAGGCAAGGTCGCTGAACAGGTGACTGTTTTCCCCGGAATCGAGTGGGAATGTCCGGAGATCTTTGAGTCCAAGTCGGTCGTCTGCCGCGGAGGGTTGCTGTCCACCATTCTCGATTCGTTCAATGTGACGTCGGTGGAAGCGCGGGGGAAACCTCTGAAATTCGAGGTGCTTCCCATGACGCCCGAGCAACTCGACGATTCGCGGAAATCGAAATCCGGTTATGAAATCCGGGTGACGATTCCCCCCGACATGGACATGGGAGCATTTCGATTTCCTGTTCACATCAAGACCGACGTGCCTTCCATCACTGAGGCTGAAGGTGATTCAGGGAAATTCGTGGAATTCGATGTCACCGTAATGGGTGTGCGGAAAGGCCCGATCACGTTTGCCGGCCCGCACTGGCTGGACGAGAAAATGGCGGTCTCTTTGGGGCAGTTTGAGCTGGCCAAAGGCCGCGAAGTGTCCGTTCCGATGTTTATTCGCAATCCCCCGGCGGAAGGCTTCAAGTTAACCAAGCCGCCGGAAGTGACCCCTTCCGATCTGAAGGTGGAAATCATTCCGGACGATCGCGGGCAAGGCAAGGCTTTGAGGTGTGTCCTCAAAGTGAGCTATCCGGCGAGTGGGCCGCGTGTCGATCATCAGAGTCTGAACCCCGGACGAATTCACCTCAGTACCAACCACCCCGGGGCGCCTGAGATTGACTTAATTGTCTACCTGTCATCCCGGTGACAGCTCGAGTTTGTGCTTACGTCGCCTGACCGCGACCGTTACAGGAGAGAGAAATGGCGAAGGGAATTGCAGCGGCCACGGCGCTCGTGCTGGTTGTGTTTGGAGTTTTTGTCTACTTCCTCTGGCAGGGGACTTCGAAAGAACCCGCCGGTTCGAATGAGGTCGCGAACCAGGAACGTCGGCAACAACGGCAGACCCCGGCAGAGCCGGCCGTTTCACCGCACAGTCGACCGGCAGCCGAGATGCCCGCGACGGCCGGAGATGTCGCGGATCAGGCTGCGGAAACGCGGTCGACTGAACCAGCCGTGGAACCCGTCTCAGCCGCTCCGGGAATGCCCCCCGCCAACGCAGAAGCTCCGCCGACAGCCACCGCGCCGGTCGCAGGTTCGATTCGTGAGCGACCTTTGTTTGCGGGCTGGCATGACCCGCAACTGGTACTGATCATTTCGGGTGAACAGCATGGCTACGTCGAACCGTGCGGCTGTTCTCTGAATCAGTTGGGAGGTCTATCTCGCCGTGCGGATCTGATTCGACAGTTGCAGGAACGTGGGTGGACGACGACGGCCTTCGACGTGGGAGGTCTGGTCAACAACCCCAACCGGAAACAGGCCAAATTGAAGTTCGACATGATGACGAAATGCCTGACCGACATGAAGTATGCCGGTGTGGCCAACGGTGTCGAAGAGTTGCAGCTTTCGTTTGATTTTCTGAGTTATCACCGGCCGGATGAACTGCCGTTTCTGGGCTCCAACCTCCTGTTCTTCGATGACCCCACTTTCACGGGGGCTCCGCTGTTGAAGCGGGTCATCACCATCGGCACGACAAAGTTGGGGGTGCTGGCGGTTTTCGGGCCCGAACTTGACGAAACGGTGCGTCCCAATGGTCAGGAAAATGGCGGTTTCGAATTTAAAATTCTCCCCCCGGACGAAGTGATCCGTAAACAGTTGGCTGAGTTGAAGACCGAGAAGCCCGATCTGCTGATTCTGTTGTCGCACTCCAAGCTGGCCGCGAGCAAGGAACTGGCTGCGAAATTCCCCGAGTTCGATATCGTCGCGGCCAGTGGCGGGCCGGAAGATGCTGACCCCCGGCCGAATTTCATTGGCGACAAGACCCTGTTTATCGCTCCCGGCCAAAAAGGTAAGCGGGTTCCTGTGGTCGGGTTCTTTCCGGGGAAGGGGAAAGAGCAGTTACGGTACGAACTCGTCGATCTGGACGATAAACGATTTAAAGAGTCTCCGCGCATGGCGGAACACATGCGCTACTACCAGGAAGAGTTGCTGAAAGAGCGCAATCTGGTTGCCACTGAACCGGCGATCGACGATCCGCGAAACTTCCATCCCATAACCGGGGCACCGGTGGAAGCGAGTGAGAATCCGTTTGTGGGGGCGAAAGTCTGTGGAGAATGCCATACCTCGGCGTACGAAGTCTGGAAAGAGACCGGGCATGCCAAGGCCACAGAGACGCTCAAGCACGGACGTGATCACCGTCCGGATTTCATCAGTCGGCTGTATGATCCCGAGTGCATTGCCTGCCACGTGACCGGCTGGGATCCCAAAAAAGTCGTCCGCTACAACACCGGGTATACCGGGAACGAGAATCCGCCCGACTTGCTGACCGGGCAGCAGTGTGAAAACTGCCATGGTCCGGGGGGCAGGCATTCGCAATTGGAACAATTGCTGAAAGCGGGCAAGTTGCCGAGTGACGACATCAAGCAGGATGAAATCGATGGGTGGCGTAAGTTCGTCAAAGTGAGCTTGAAGAACGCGTACGACATGTGCGCCAAATGTCACGATGGCGACAACGACCCCAATTTTAAAGTCGAGAACTTTAACGAGTACTGGGACAAAGTGGCCCACCCCGGCAAAGACTGACCTGACAACTGGCGTGAGATTAATCCCTGCCAGATTCAGTGTACTTCGCGACTCGTGACACTCGGTTTGGGCTGTGTCTGAGGGGATGATGTCCGGAATTGTCGATCCCGGACATCCCCACGGGAATAAGGGCCGACCGTGGGTTACGACAGTTCCCTCATCGTCGTGATTAATCCAGCGGCCGCAGTTTGATGTTCTTGTACCAGCAGTTGCTGCCGTGGTCCTGCAGGCCGATATAACCCTTACGCGGGTGATTCTTGTAGGCGATATCGAACTTGTGTTCGCTGCCGTCCGGGCGGCGGTTGGGGGTCGTCCATTGATCGAGATCCATGCGAGTGGTTTTTTCGCCATTCAGCTCGATTTCGATCAGGTTGTCGCGGCAAGTGACGACAATGTGATTCCACTCCCCCTGCCGTTTCATGGCATTGCGGGTCGGTTTCACCAGGTCATAGATCGCTCCCGTATCGTGGTAGCCCGCGGTCGTCGTATCGTCGATGGCGATTTCCAGGCCGTTAAAGCCCACATCTTTACCTGGCCGAGGTTTCAGCGGAAAGGTGCGGATGAAGATGCCGCTGTTGCATTTTTCGCTGATTTTGAAATCGAGTGCTAATTGAAAGTTGCCCCACGTTTTTTCGTGGATCAACATATAGCCGCCACTCTTATGGGGGTTGAGGGCCCCGTCTTCCACCGGTCGCTGACTGGGTTGCTCGCTGCTGGTCTGCCAGCCTGTCAGAGATTGACCATCAAACAACAGAATCCAGCCGTCGCGCTTTTCCGCGTCGGTCAGTTGGTTGTCGCCAGCCTGAGCCTGGGCCGACCAGCAGCCGGCCATGAACAGAATCACCAAAAGTCTCTGGTGAACTGTGAGGAGCGATCTCATTGCGGTCACTTTCTGCTGAGCGGAAAACGGGCAGCATTCAGCCGGCGTGCTGCCGTTGTGGAATTTGGGGGAAGGGAATCAGCGGCCGGTCTTGTGCGACAAAAACAGAGACGACGGATTTCAGACGGTGCGTAAATATTCGAGAAATTGCCGGGCACAGTGATCGAGATTTTGTTCGCTGCCGCCACCTCGCAAGGGCGAACACATTTCGTAAGCGACGAAACCGTCGTAGCCGGTTTCCCGCAGAGCGTGGAAAAACA
>JAFEBR010001122.1 GCA_018242565.1 Planctomycetota bacterium
GCCGGCCGGAATTCCAATCGGGCAGGTTTTCCGCCTGCAGCAGATATTTGACACCCAGAATCATTCCGGGGTGATTCCGGGGCCAGCCCAGATACTGTCGGCACAGCAAACCTTCCGCGGTCATGGCGGGAGTGAACGACTTCACTTCGTTGGGTTCGTAGCGATACCGTGAACCATTCTCTTCAGCGACGAGATCGAGAAACCGGGAGGCCCGATCCAAAACCAGATCGGGAACTTCGAGTCCCGCCATCCGCGCGCTCTGCAATGCCATGATCTGCCATCCGAACACCGAGAGGTCCCCCTCAGATCGACGGCGGTATTTCCAGCCACCGGACTTCGGATGCTGCGACTCATAAATGAAGGCCAGAGCGTCCTGAATCGAGGGCAGCAGTTCTGCGTCCCGGGTCAGGGCATAGGCTTCGCACATCACAATCGTTGCCTGCCCGTGCGCGTAAAACGACGCAGCATCACCTTCGCGGTCAAAATCGTAGAAATCCCCTTTCAGGTCTCCCGATTTTTTCTGAATTCCCTGCAACCACCGCAGGCCGCGAGCGACTTTGTCTTTCAGGGGGCCATCCTGGTGCGTATGCCCGGCCCCCAGCAAGGCCAGCAGCGCGAGTGCCGTCGCGCCGGTGTTGGTCCGCAACTGCCCCGCGTCGGGATACCCGGTATGCAGTTCCCAATGACCGTCCGTCTTTTGTTGTCGGATCAGCCAACTGAGCCCCAGCGCCACCGCTTGTTCTGATTTGTCGGTCCCCCCCTGCCCGGTCAGTAATGCTCCGCGACCTCCGGCCCCTCCTCCGCCAGTGCCCGAGCCAGAGCGCCCTGTTCCGGTGCCTCCCGCCCCCTCGGTTCCTCCCGCACGGCGGCCTGCCAAGGCACCAGAGACGTTGACATCCGCCGGCCGACTGACCTGAACGTCCGGCTCTTCGGCAGGTGTGGAGGTCCGTGCCGCCGGCGCTGGCCGTGCCTCCGGGATCTCGATCACCTCGGCCCCCGCCTCTCCCAGGTTCACCGGAACGCGTGGTCCAGGCTCTCCCGGTTCGCCGATACCCGACGGATCAAACGCCGTGAGATTCGTGGGGAGGACCCGGGAACGGTCGGCTCGCAAAACCACAAAAGCTAAGGCAGTCAGCAGCAGGACATGCACCAACACGCTGATCCCCAGTGAGGGGCCATCAGCGCGCACCAGGTCAGTGACGATGGCGACCAGCGGGTCGCGTGCCTGGGCTTCTTCGGCTTCAGGTAATTCCGAATCGCGCGACTCAACCGCCGAGACCCGTTTTCGCCGACGAGCGGCGGTCCCGTCCACCGCCTCGCGGGGAGCGCGTCGCGGCGATTCGGACGGAGTCTCAGGAGTGGGCATAATTCCCGAGTTTACGCAAATCGCTGCAGCGGGGATAGCGAGGGTCGCGGTCCGCCCCCGATCGCAGCAAATCCGTTCCGCAGTCGTCTCTGGCCAGACAACCGACTGCGGTCAGGCAGGATTGGGCGCCAGCCAACGGACATCGGCGGCGCCCTGTAAGTTCACACGTGAATCAACGCTGTGAGGTTTCAGTCGAAGCGGCAGCGGCTCGTTTTTTCGATTTCCGGGCCGGCTTATCCGTTGGCTCGTCATCGCCCGAACGAGGCATCCGGGCGGCGACCTCGTCCGTGATTTCCACTTTCGGATCAATGGTCAGCAGCAGACCTTCGTTTTTGGGGATGACAATGCTCAAACCCCGTTCCGAAGCCACTTCCCGCAGGATGGGCTTGGTCTGTTCCCGGAAGGCATCGATCAGCGACTGATGGAATGTCGCCAATTCTGCTTCGGATTTTCTCTTGACCTCGAACAACTCGCGTTCCATTCGTTCTTCCGAGGCCTTCAACTCGGCGACCTGCTCTTCCGTCGGATCGTCACCGAAGCTGTCTTTCTTCTGTTCGTACAGACGACGCAGTGAATTCTGCAGCGTCAGCAATTTCTTGTTGAGCGTCGCCCTTCGTTCTTCGACGGCGTCGTTCATTTCCACATCACGGCGAATGCGCTTGGCCACCATCGTGAGATCGACAACGCCGACGCCCCCCATGGCCTTCTCGGCCGGTTCAGACTTCTCGGCGGCCTGTTCACCAGGAAGTGATTTGGCACACCCCACGCAGGCCAGCATTAACCCACCGAGGATGGCCCAGCAACTTTTTGAAAACATGGAAAGCTCCTTCCCTGGACGACGGCGAAAGCCCCCGCGATCCGGGGGCGCGGCGGAACCTTATCCAAACTCGAAAATCGAGTCCAGACGAAATTGCAAGATTTACAGATTGCCCCATTTGCCAGCTCCCTGCTGCGAACCGAGACCCAGACACGACTGACGGCAGCCCCAGACACTCCAGAGGGCAATGAATACCACAGGCTCACGGCTGGCTGGCAGTGGCCGACCTTCTGGCAGCCCGGCGTACGGTCAGGCACATATCACTTCAGCACCAGAAGAATTGGACGCCCCATTTCAGTATCATTGCGGACTAAAGAAGGTTTCACGATTCGACAAAGTACCATCTGGTTTGTTCATGATCGGCAACGGCCGGCTGAGCGCAACGGGTGTGGCAGATGCATCGGGGCCTCTCCAGTGATTAAGGAGTTGATGACGAGGGAGTCGGGCCAGGTCGCCCCGCACTGGCGATCTCGTGCTGCCGATATCGCTCGGCCGGCAGCCCAACGCTGGGACGTGAAATCGTGATCTCAGATTTTTGGACCGATATGAACCCAGTCGAAATTGAACAAGCCGTTTCAGCCCTCGGGGACGAGAGACACCGCGCCCGCGAAGCGCATTTTTCGGCCACGATCGCCGATTTCGACGATCCCGAAAAGTTGCCGGCCAACCTGCGTGAAGCACACCTTCGCAACGCTGAGACGCTCGAACACATTGACAGCGACTCGCGGTTCAAACATGACACCGACCGGCTCAAGAAGCTCTTTGCGATGGACACGCGAATGACCGCGAAAGAAGGGGACCAGAAAGAGGCGACCACACCGGCGGGAGCCCAGCGAGCAGAGGCCCAAGCATGAGCGATCTCATCCTCTACACGTCCGAAGACGGCCAGACCCGGCTCGAATTGCGAGTTCAAGAACAGACGGTCTGGTTGACGCAACTCGAAATCGCGGAACTGTTTCAGACAACCAAACAAAACGTCAGCCTGCACGCGAAGAACATCTTCAAGGATGGGGAGTTGTCGCCGGGAGCAACTGTCAAGGAATCCTTGACAGTTCAATCAGAGGGTAAAAGAGACGTTAAACGGACCATTTCTTACTACAACCTCGACCTGATCCTCGCGATCGGTTATCGGGTCCGCTCGCCGCGCGGGACCCAGTTCCGCCGATGGGCCACGACCCACCTGCGGGAATTCCTTGTCAAAGGGTTCGTCCTGGATGACCAACGCCTCAAAAATCCCAGCGGCTGGGACTATTTTGACGAACTGTTGGCCCGCATCCGCGAAATCCGGGCCTCCGAGAAGCGCTTCTACCAGAAAGTCCGCGATCTGTTTGCTCTGAGTTCGGATTACAAAATCCGCGAACCGGAAACGAACCAGTTCTTCGCCGAGGTGCAGAACAAGTTGCTGTATGCCGTAACCGGCCAGACCGCCGCGGAACTCGTCGTGCAGCGGTCCGACCCGCACCAGCCGAACATGAACCTGACGACCTGGAGCGGATCGCGAGTCCGCAAACAGGACGTCATTGTCGCCAAAAACTACTTAGGCCAGGAGGAAATTGATACGCTCAACCGGCTCGTCGTCATCTTTCTCGACCAGGCCGAATTGCGCGTCCGACAGAGAAACGATCTGAGTCTGGGCTACTAGCGCGAAAACGTCGATAAGCTGCTGCAATTCAACGATCGCCCGGTCCTCGCGGGCGCTGGCAAGATGAGCCACGAGGACATGCAAC